>JAGQPO010000053.1 GCA_020426665.1 Planctomycetales bacterium | reverse complement strand
TGACGAGTTCCGCTACCCCAAAATCCATCGTTTTGAAATGCATGTTGATGAACACCTTCCGCATCCGGTGCTTGGCACATTGACCAGATCGGAGTGGACCGGGTTTCACCTGCGACACTGCGAACACCACCTCTCATTTATTTGCATCGACGAGTGATGTCACGTTGGGGCAAAAATAGTAGGCGTGGTTTCCGTCCCAAACCGGGGCGCGGTCAAAGCTCAAGGTATCTTCACCCTCGATTTTGACCTTCAATTGCCGTCCAGTCATTCGCGCAAAGGCGTAGTGCAGCTCGATTGAGTTGCCCGACTTTCTGGCTTCAAGAATGACGATCAATTCGGGATCGGTGGCCAGCACGAATGCACAGATCGCACCATAGACAACGTCGTCGGTTTTAAACTCATAGAGCGGTTTGGGTAACAGCCGCAAGGCTTGGGCGTTGCCGGTCTGAGGATCAATGACCTCGGCGGAAAATCGCTCGGCATTGCGACGAATCTTGGATCGTACTTGGGCGGGTGAAGCGGAACGCAAACCGGCGCTGGAAAGCGGTGCCCAGGTGATGGCGGGAGCCGGTGGACGAAAGTCGGGTAACGGTCGACGCGGGTTTTCCAGCGTCGGAAGCTTGGCTTGAATTTCGTTTTGCGACAGCGAATGAAGTTCGATCGAAAGTCGACGGGAATCATCGTTAATGCGGAACGTCCACAGCGATCCGATGACAGCGGGGCGTTTGTCACGCGTCCACAAGAAAATCGATCCGACTTGGCCTTGGGCCCGAATCGGATTCGTGTACGACAGCAATGGGGTTTCGGAGATCAATATCGGCGGTTGATCGTCCGGCAACGCTGTGAATTGGAATTCCGCAGCGAGACCGGCAAGTCGCTGCTGCAAGGCCGTGTCGTCATTCTCGTCGGACGACGAATTTTCTGGCTCCTGAGCGACCAGTGGCACGCAGGCGACGGTCGACAGCGTGGTGGCCAGTAGGGCCAAAATCAACAGACGGATTCTCATCGCAGTTGTGGCCGGATGTCGGCCCGATCGGGGGAAGTTACTGGAGACGAAAAAACTTGACTTTGCCGCCGCAGACTGCGACATTAGACAACTTATCTAATATCCATGCCGTGTGTCGAGCGGGAGACTTCGTTGACCATGCAATTAAATAGCGCGCGATTCAGTCTAATTCAATTGCCGTCCATTGTGATCCGATCCTTCGGTCTGGCGATCCTGATCGGCATGACATCGGTGGCCGGCGGCGACGAAGGCCAGACGGAGACCCGAGGCACCGATGAAATAAAAAACCGATTCGCGACGCTGGTGAGTAAGGTTTCGATTGCGCCGTACGGTAAACCGCAGTCGTTATTTAAACTTCAATCTCGGCCGGCACTCAGTTGGAGCAATCCGGCCCGACAAACGACCGCCGGGGCGTTGTTTTTGTGGACATCGGCGGGACGACCACAAGTCGCACTTTGCGCCTATCCCAGTGGCGAGCAGGTCATCGATTTGGAATTTCAATCTCTCAGTGACGGGCCGCTTTCGGCCGACAGTGAAGATCGGTTACTGTGGCAACCGGGCGAAGCGGGAGTCACTTGGTCGGCGATTGACGCCGTGCAACCGCCGGCTCGTTCGGCGCCGTCACGACTGCGGCAGATGCGGATTATCGCGAGACAGTTTTCGGCAAAGCTGGTGCCGCCGCAAAAGAACCCCATCGAACTGCGTCTGTTGGAGACGCCGGTTTATCGATACGAAATTTCCGAGGATGATGCAACGCATAATAATTCCACAGCCCAGAGCAATTCGGGCAATTCAGCCGACGGCTTGATCGACGGTGCGATCTTTGCGTTTGTCCAGGGAACGGATCCCGAAGTGTTGTTGATGGTGGAAGCGTACCAGGAGAACAGCCAGCAGAAATGGCGTTACGCGTTGGCCCGAATGAGCATCGTGCCGACTCAAGTTTCTCGTCAATCCAACCTGGTCTGGGAGACGCAGTGGGCAATTTCGCGAAGTGATACGCCCTATTATGTTTACAAATCATTTTAATCAGGAGCCACTTGACCGATATAGACGGATTGTCTAAATTGATTCAAGTCGAGTGGCCGGAAAATCGATAGACCGATTGTGTCTCATGGGTGGCAGAGCAGATCAATGAGCAAGTTTGTAATCTTTATTACCGCGCTCGCCCTTGTGTCGGCGGCTGGTGCTCGCCGCGCGGTCGCGGATTCGCACGGCGACGACCTGTCGCGATGGATTGACCAGCGCGGCAAGGACATTTGGGGGCCGCCGCCCGGGCCTTGCGATGACCTGACATTTGTCCGACGTGTCTATCTGGACTTGGTCGGACGCGTTCCCAGCGTGTCCGAGATCCGTGACTTCAGAACGCTTGGAGACGACCGTCGCAAGGTATTGGTTGACGAGTTGGTGTTCGGCGAGGGTCCGAGACGCGAGTTGTACACGCGGCTGTCGGCATCCAGTCTGGCTCGCTATTGGCGTCGCATCATGTTGCCGCCGGGGACCGTCGTTGTCGGTCCGACCGACGGGCTGGAGGTTTGGTTGACAAACGCATTTCGCGACGGCATGCCGTACGACGAAATGATGCGAGAATTCACGCTGATTCAAACGCCTCAGTCGGCCGGCGGCTATTTCCAATTGGTCGGAGGGACACCGGAAAGTTATGCCGGAAACCTGTCGCGTGTGATGTTGGGTGTGCGGCTGGATTGTGCGCAATGTCATGATCATCCGTTTACAAATTGGAAACAGAAGGACTTTTGGGGCCTTGCCGCATTCTACAGCGACATCCCGGGGATGGTTGACAATCCGGATGCGTCCAAACCGACGGGAAAGGGTGGCGAAATCCGATACGAAGGGACAACGTATGCGGCGAAGTTTTTGTGGGATGACGAACGGTTGCCGGATGGATCGCGAACGCCGCGAGTGCGATTGGCCCGCTGGATGACTTCATCGGACAATCCGCATTTTGCGTCGACCGCGGTGAATCGATTCTGGCAACTGCTTGTCGGTCGTGGACTGTACCCGGACATCGAGAACCTTGACTTGGCGAGTGAAGACGAGCGAGTTTTCCTGGACGAATTCGGACAGAAATTTGCCGAAGACGGGTTTCATGTTCAGCGGTTGATTGCGGCGATCTGCAAGACCGATTGGTATGCCGCTAGCGTGATGTCGCAGGGCGATGCTGCGTCTGAATCGGATACAGAAGAAATGTTTCGACGCGAGTTAAAGGTGATCAGCCCCGAACAGGTTTTTGACTCACTGGAACAGTCGCTGCACTTGCCGATCAGCCGGATCGACCCATCGGCACCGCGTTGGACGGGAGCCCGGGCTCAGATGGTCAATCGATTGGGAGAGGCGATCGGGGAAACGCCCGAAGATTACGAGTCTGGGATTCCGCAGGCATTGATGATGATGAACGGCAAGGTGACGGCCGATGCAATCGACTTGGACCGCAGTCGTTTGCTGCGTGCGGTCGTCGAGTCGCCGTTCTTTGACGAGGGCACACGGATAGAAACACTTTACTTGGCAGTGCTGACACGTGAACCGTCGGAGGCCGAAAAGAAGTCGTTGACGGAGTACTTGGAAAACAAGCCGGACGATACAAAGCGCCGCAAAGCGTTCGGTGAAATCCTGTGGGCGCTACTTAACAGCCCGGAGTTTGTGTTATGTCGATGACGCGATCATTCGAAACGTTTTCGCGACGTGATGTATTTCGCATCGCAGCTGCGTCGCTGGGCGGAATCAGTTGTTCGCCGTGGATGCCAAAACTGGCAATGGCGGCGGGCGCAACGCGACCACCGAAGGCCTGTATTTTGTTGTGGATGGCGGGCGGTCCGAGTCAAATGGAAACGCTGGATCCAAAACCTGGACACAGCAACGGTGGGCCGACCAAGGCGATATCGACCGCCGTCTCGGGGATCGAATTGAGCCAGAATTTGCCCGGTTTGGCCAAACAGATGAACGACGTCGCACTGATTCGATCCATGAAGACGCGTGAAGGCGATCACGGTCGGGCGACGCAATTGATGATGACGGGTTATCGCCCGATGGGCGGCATGACGGACTATCCGGTACTGGGTTCGCTGATCTCACACCGGTTGAAGCCGGCCGATTCGCCGCTGCCGGGGTTCGTTTCGATCGCACCGTTCCGGTTGGCCAATTTGGGCTCCGGTTTTTTGGGGCCTGACCACTCGCCACTGGTTGTCTCCGGGGCGAGTGACGACCCGAATGCGCGTGCCAATCTAACAATCGAAAACTTGGACATCGCCGGTGGTGACCGCGAGGCGCTGGTCGAGCGTCAAGGGCTTCTGAACATGTTGCGCCAGGGTGCTCCCTCGTCCTCGTTGGCTGCGATGAAGCATGCGTCGGTTTATGACCAGGCGATGCGAATGGTGGAAACGCGAGGCGAGGGAGCTTTTGAGCTTGATGAAGAAAAAACCGAATTGCGTGACGCCTATGGCCGCAACCGGTTTGGGCAAGGCTGCTTGCTTGCCCGTCGGCTGGTGGAGCGTGGTGTGCCGTTCGTCGAAGTGACGCTGGATCGCGCGGCTCAGGGTTCCTGGGATTCGCACCTGAACAATTTCAGCACAGTCACTTCGATGTGCGAGGTCTTGGATCCGGCCTGGTCGACGTTACTGTCGGACCTGCGCGATCGGGGCCTGCTGGAATCGACGATGGTCGTTTGGATGGGCGAGTTCGGGCGGACGCCAAAAATCAACCCCAACCAGGGTCGCGACCACTTTCCCGATGCATGGAGTGTTGCGTTGGGCGGCGCCGGAATACGCGGCGGCCAGGTCTATGGCAAGACCTCCAAAAGCGGCATGGAGGTCAGCGACAATCCGGTGTCGGCAAGTGATTTATTTGCCACGATGTTGGAGGGGCTGGGAATCGATTCGAGTTCAGACAATGCGATGGGGAACCGCCCGATTCCGTTGGTTGACGAAGGTGGCGCGCCGATTCGGGAGTTGCTCGGATGATTCGTCGCCGGCCCACGCAAAGATCAATGATCCAGATCACCACGGCTTTGTTGGCGTGTCGTCGCCGTCAATGCACGCGACTGGCTGCGATGTTTGCGTTGGTAGCTTGTGCAATGCCCAGCGTCAATCGTGGTGAAGACGTCGATGTGGTCGATACGGTTTCAACGGTCGACGCATCGCAGCAGCCGGAATCATCTTTCGGCCGTCACGACATGGTGTTGTTGCTCCCCACGGGGCCGATGCACCTGCGAGTGATGATTTCCAGTGAAGGCAAGTCACTGGAACAATCGCGACAAGACTACTTGGAACGACTTGTGACCATGCTGGACACAGACATGGATGGCAAGGTCAGTCGCGATGAGACCAGCAATCATCCGTTGTTCACGACGTCACGTCGTTTCCAGGACAATAAATTCTTGAGCTCGCTGCGCAATAAGCGACCGTTTAGCGAGCAAGAGCTTGCGTTGGCCGTTGATCGTGCCGCAGGGCAAATGGTGACCTATCGCCAGAACAACGCGTTGGCCGAGCAAGACTTGAGCGTGTTCAACGTGTTGGACCAGAATCAGTCGGGATTGATCGACCGGTCGGAAATGCGTTTGGCCGCCGCAGGGATCGCCCAGCGCGATTCGGATTTCGACCAGTGCATTACGTTTGACGAGTTCCTTGCCGAACCGACCGACACCATGGCCGGGGTGGTGGTCAACGCGATTGACCAGGAACCGCCGGGATCGGTTCACGCGGAATTATTACGCAATGCATCGGAACCTATTTTGCCGGCCCGTTTGGTTCGACGCTACGACGGCGATCGCGATGCCCATCTGACCGCCAAAGAACTCGGTTGGTCGGATCATCGTCTTGCGATGATCGACACGGACAAAGACCAGCGACTAAGCATGCAGGAATTAGCCGCGGTGGCCGATGCGAAACCCGATCTGACATTACAGGTCGACTTAAGCGACACGAGTGGCCAGGCGATGAAGGTCATCGGGCACGGTGACGACGACTCGATCTCGGCTCGCGACGATTTGGTACGCATCAAGCGAGACGGAATGACACTTGGCGTCAGCTATCGATACCGCGATCCACTGGCCGAAGCGACCAGCAATGCGTCGGCGGCATTCAACGCGATTGACGTCGATGCCAACGGGTACTTGGACCGCGACGAGATCGCCGACCACCAACGTTTCGAGCGTTACCTGTTCGACGCAATGGACAAGGACGGCGATGATCGGGTGTTTGCTGACGAAATGATGGACTACGTCAAAGAGTACACCGAACCCGCATCGACGACTTGCCAAGTTACTTTGCTGGACACCGGCAACGGTTTCTTTCAATTGCTTGACGGAAACGCCGACGGACGGATTTCGATTCGCGAATTGCGTGCGTGCGAAAGTACCCTGCTTGCAATTGCCGGTGATGAAGCCGAGATCAATCCGTCTCGGATGACGGCATCCTATCGGATCGAAATCAAACGCGGTGGGGTAAGTTTGTTCGGACGCGTCGATCGTCCGACTGCCGAAACGCCCGCGGCCTTGCTTGCTCCACCGAGCGGTCCGATTTGGTTTCAGCGGATGGATCGAAACGGTGACGGCGATCTGACCTGGGATGAATTTTTGGGTCCGCGCGACATTTTTCATAAACTGGATCAAGACCAGGACAACCTGATCGATCGATCCGAAGCCTCTAACGCAGATAAGTTTACCGGATGAGCACCTCCACCGATTCCAAATCTCCCGCCACACCGTCCCAATCCAAGCCGTCCAGCAACGGCCAGTTGCTTGACCAGGTGGAAAAGTTGCGAGAGTCTCGAAAGCGGCTGCGCGATGAAGTCGGCAAAGTGATCGTCGGCCAACAAGAGGTCGTTGACCTGTTGTTGCTGGGTCTACTTTGCCGAGGCCACGTTTTACTGCACGGCGTTCCGGGATTGGGAAAGACGCTGATGGCGCGGACCCTTTCATCCACCTTGGATTTGAAATTCAAACGCGTCCAATTCACGCCCGACTTGATGCCGTCGGACATCACCGGTACCGATGTGATCGAAGAAATGGAAGGCGGGGGCGGGCACCAGTTGAAGTTTGTGCCCGGTCCGATATTCACAAACTTCTTGTTGGCTGACGAAGTCAACCGAACTCCCCCCAAGACCCAGGCGGCGTTGCTGCAGGCGATGCAGGAACACGAAGTTTCGGTGGGGAACACGACGTACGAATTGGATCCCCCGTTCTTCGTCGTTGCGACGCAAAACCCGATCGAAATGGAAGGCACCTATCCGTTGCCCGAAGCACAGGTTGATCGGTTTATGTTCAATATTCGCGTCCGCTATCCGACGATCCAAGAGGAAGCCAATATCATTCGCGGAACGACGGGTACCGAAACGTTCCATCCGTCGGCCGTTCTATCATCGGCCGACCTGTTGAAGTTGCAAGAAATTGTTCGCAGCGTGCCGGTATCGGATGATGTGATCATGTATGCGGCCCGGCTTGTCGCCGCAACGCGTCCGCGCAGCGGTGATCGCAATCCCGACTCGGCCGGCCAAGACGTTGAAATGGTTCGCAAGTACGTGACTTATGGAGCCAGCCCGCGCGCCGGGCAGTCGCTGGTGTTGGCCGGAAAAGCCCGGGCCGTCCTGGAAGGCCGGTACCATGTCGATTTCGCCGACATCAAAGCGCTCGCGCATCCGGTATTGCGTCACCGATTGGTCCTAAACTTTCACGGCCGGGCCGACAATGTGGACTCCGATGACGTGATCGATGCGTTGTTGAAAGCGGTCAAGGAGGACGTGTCTTGATCGCATCCCCGGAATCAACGAAATCCGCGTCGGGAAAGCCCGCACAGGCCGCACCGCGTCCGGAGTGGCTTAAACCGGATGAACTTGCCAGGCTGAATTCCATCGAATTGCGTGCCCGCGGTGTCGTCGAAGGTTTCTTGCAAGGATTGCACCGCAGTCCCTTTATCGGGTACAGCGTCGAGTTTTCTTCGCATCGTCGCTACGGTCCCGGCGATGACTTGCGGCACGTCAACTGGAAACTGTTCGCCCGCCAACGCAAGTTGTATGTCAAAGAATTCGACGCCGAAACAAATTTGAATCTGTATTTGTTCGTCGACGCCAGTCGTTCGATGCAATGCAAAATCGACGGTGCGATGACGAAACACGAATACGCGGCAACGTTGGCCGCCGCGTTTGCGTCGTTGGCGATCAAACAACGCGATGCGGTCGGATTGGGATTGTTCGACGATGGTGTCAAACAATACCTGGAACCGTCCGCAAAACCGGGGCGCTGGGAAGATTGCTTGAGCCTGTTGTCGACCACGCCACAATCGAAGGTGACGGCGTTGTCAAAGTCGCTGGAACAGGCGGCGGCGCTGGCCAGGCATCGGGGTGTCGTCGTGATCTTGAGTGATCTGGTTGATGATGATGTCGAAGGCATCAAAAAAGGCCTTCAACAGCTTCGGCACCGCGGCCACGAGGTAATTGTTTTTCACCTGCTGGACCCCTTCGAGCGACACTTGGCCGATAGCGGTCGGTATCGGGTCTTGGACATGGAGGGGCCCGACGAATTGACCACCAACATGGAAAGCATTCGCGCCGACTACTTAAATAAAATCAACCAGTGGTGCAATCAACTTGATGATGCGTGTTTGTACCAGGGAGTTGATCGAATTGAATTAACGACGGACCAGCCACCGACGGCGGCGCTGGTTGATTATTTGGTCAAGCGGTCGACGTGATCGTTCTTTGACGCCTTCAGAACAAAAATCAATAAAACGCGACTCCGATGAATTTCATCCAAACCGGATTCCTGGTCGGCGGCCTGGCCGTCGCGATTCCAGTGCTGGTGCATTTGCTCAGCCGCTGGCAGGTTCGGCGCGTGGAATTGGGGACCATGCGTTTTTTGCGCGAGGTCATGCAGGACGGTGCCCAGCGTCGCAAGATCCGTCGTTGGTTGCTGTTGCTAACTCGCATGGCAACGGTTGCGGCACTGGTCTTGCTGTTCGCACGTCCCTATTTACCGGAAACGGTTCGGCGCGACGGCGATCGGATGCGTGTGATTCTGATTGATCGTTCGGCCAGCATGGGGATGCCGGGCAACAGTGGTCGCTTGATCGATGATGCAATGGCCAGAGCGGCGGAAGTGGCCGGAGAATTAGGCAGCGATGCTACGATTCGTTGGGCGTGGTTTGATGCTGCGGTTGAACCGTTTGACGGCAGCCTGGCGCAATTGAGTGCGCCGCGCAGTGTCGTCGGTGACACGAATTACTTGGCGGCGCTCAGTTGGGCGCGTGATCGTGTTGCCGCCGATCCGAACGTGCTGGCCGATGTTGTCTTGATCTCGGATCTGCAGCAATCCGGATTGGTCTCGGACGCCTTGGAAGTTGCGGCCTTGAGAATGCCAAAGACGTTGCCGATCCGGGTCATTGATGTCGGCCGTCCGGCTGCCAATAACCTAGCCTTGCAAACCGTATCGATGTCGTCCAAGCGGATCGACCCGAATCGGGATGCGACCGCCGATGTGACGTTGTTCAACTTCGGCACATTGCCGATGGAAGAGGTTCCATTGACCGCAACGGCAACCAACGGAAGCCGCAGTGTTCGATTGAAGAAGTCGATCAATTTGCCAGGCGGCCAGGCACAAGAGTTGTCATTCGATTTTGGAAAGCTGGAATCCGGAACGTGGCAGGTCACCGTGCAATTGGATGTCGCGGACGACTTGGCAGTCGACAACCGCCGCATGACGGCGTTCGAAGTGGCACAGCCGGCGCCGGTGCTGGTGATCGACGGAGGTTCACGCGACGAAAGCCGATTGGCCGAAAGTTTTTATTTGGCCGCGGCGCTCCGGCAATCGAAAGGCGAATCAACCTTGAAAACAGAAAAGGATGACGATGTAACTGAGCACCGTGGTTTGTTTGAGCCCAACGTCGTTTATTTGTTTGATGACGGATTGCCCGAATTGAATTTCCAGCGCACGCCGCTGGTCGCCGTGACGGACAGCGGATCGGTTACGGCCCAATCGATTCAGCGTCTAGAGCATTACGTTTCGGCCGGCGGTCGGTTGATCGTCTTCGCCGGAGACGGCAGTGACGATGCGGGCGGTGACACGCTGCGCAGCGGGACACTGCGCAGCGGGACACTACGCAGCGCGACACTTGATGCGTGGCAGCAATCCGGACTGGCTCCCGGTGAGTTGGGTGATCCGATCCGCAGCGGCGCGATGCCGTTTCAGATCGCTTCGGTCAACGCGGATCATGCGATGTTGATTCCGTTTGGTGACCCCCAGCAAGGCGATCTGGGGCGATTGTCATTCAACCAGATTTTGCCGGTCAATGCAGCACCGCAAACACATGTGCTGGCGCGATTCGAACAAGACCATCCGGCACTGACTCGGCATGCATTGGGTCAGGGCCAAGTGGTTTGGTTTCTGTCCAGCGCCGACACGAGTTGGGGAAACTGGCCCACCAGTCCACTCTATTTGCCGTTGGTCCATCAAATGGCTGCCGACCTGTTGGGATTGACCGGCGAGGGCAAAATCCGGTTTCGTTCCATCGGTGATGAACGCCAATCCGGACCGGTGTTTGTGACCGACAACGCCGAGCAGAATCGTGACTCCGTCAGGCCCGTATCAACGCGAGCATCACAACCGGCCCAATTGCGATTCGAACGTCTCGGATTCGAACAACTCGGCGACGCCTTGTACGTCGTCAATTCGGCATCCAAGGAGTCTGATCCGACACGAGTTTCGCCGGAGCAGTTTGTTGATCACTTCCAAATCACGGCGGCCGATTCCGAGGCTGCTGAAATCGCTGAAACAGTCCAGGGCGAACATCAACATGAACTTTGGCCATGGCTTGCCGTGGCGGCAATCGTTTTGTTGACCGCCGAATTCTCTCTCGCTAATCGGACATCCGCATGAACGCTCCAGACGTCGCCTATCAGGTTGCCAGGCAGTTCACCGCATTGCGTCGCCGGTACTTCGCCATCCGCTTGACGACAGCCCTCAGCGTGGCGATCGGTTTGATGCTCGCGGCATGGATGGTCGTCGCAACACTCGATTATTACTGGGAATGGTCGCATCGATTGCGGACTTCGACGATGGCGGTGGCCGGCGTGATCGCTGGTTGCGGTTTGGGATGGCAAGTGGCAAGTATTCTTCGGCGATCACGACAGCGTCCGTTTGCCGGAATCATCGAACGATCCTTCGAAGATTTTGGTCAGCGGATTCGAACCGTATTGGACACAGTCGACGGGCGCGTTCACGGCCCCCAGGAAATGTTGACCGCGTTGGGAAATCAAACCTTGGGGCGTTGGGAGTCGGTTTCACCGTCACGGATGTTGCCGATTCGATCGTTGTGGTCGGCGGTTGCCCTTTGCGCCGCGATCACACTGTTCATGGCGGGGATGTTTGGATCCGGCGGTGATTGGCGACAAGCAATGTATCGCGCCATCGGAAGCGATCTTCCCTACACACGTTTGGAGGTCGCTCCCGGAAATGTCCGCCTGTTGGAGGGCACTCCGGTGGACGTGTCGCTGGACTTGGTGGGCCGCACCGAGCGAGAGGTTGTACTCCGCTATCGAGAGTTGCGCCCCGTTGCCGGTCATGAAACGGGCAAAGCCGATACGAGGTCCCTCGCTGAGCCGAATCAAGTGATCGGTGATCAAGCGGAGTGGATCGAAAGTGAATTGTTGGCTGACGAAGAAAACGCCGAATCCGTCGATCGTCGCAAGACGTTTCGAACCAATTTGGGCAAGGCGACATGGCCGATCGAATACCAATTTGTCTCCGCTGGGCAAGTGACTTCGGTCTATCGGATCGAGATTCAGCCATTGATTGAAACCGAGCGAATTGAAATCCAAGTCCAACCACCAGAATACACGGGTTTGCAATCTCGATTGTTTTCAAAACCCGAATTGACCGTTCTGGAACGATCTGACGTCACCGTCACGATCGAGTTGAATCATCCGTTGACCGATGCGGTATTGGAAACCGGTCCGAAACTTTCGAACCTGCAGGCCATTGAATTGGACATCCCTGCGGATCGAACCCGTTGGACGTTCCGATTGCCAACCGACCAGGCAACCCGATGGCGATTCTCCGGCGCCGGCGCCGACGGAACACCCATGGAGCCGGTGACGGGACGATTGGGAATCCGCCGCGACTCCGCACCGTCGCTTCAGTGGCGGGAACCGAGTGATGAAATCAAGGTTCACACGTTGGCCGAAGTGCCACTGGGCGTCCAGGTTTCCGACGACTATGGGATCATCGAAGCGGGCATCGCGTTTCAGCTTGGCGGCGAGGATGAGTACGTGTTGGCCGAATGGAAGGCCCCTTCAACGAAAGAGTTTTCATCGTCGATCAACGAAGGGAAAACGCGATTGCTGCTTCAAGAATTGTTGCCGCTGGAGTCATTTGAATTGTCGGAGCGTGACTACATCGCCTATTACGCCTACGCCATTGACAATCGGCCTTGGGGAAACCATCGCACTGAATCGGACGTGCGATACATCGACATTCGGCCCCTGCGCCAGTTCTATCAGGAGATTGACCCGCCGGCGGGCAACGGTGGCGGATCCCGGGTGTTGGTTCAATTGGACGAGATCATTCGCCGAGAACGATTTGTGATCAACCGCACTCGCAATTTGGTACGCACAGGAACCAGCATGGCGGACCAGTTGGGAATGATCGACCGCCTGGTGGAAAACCAAAGTGAACTCGCCGACTTGACTCGCTTCCTGGCGGAGTTCTTTATCTCGCGAGGCAACGACGACGTCGAAGCACTCAGCCAGGCCGAAGCCACGATGTTGCAAGCCGCCGATTCGTTGGCCGCTGGCTCGTTGGACCTTGCGATGGCACAAGAGCAAGACGCGTTGCGATCGCTGGCCGAGGCCCGACGAACACTTGAAATCGCGTTGACCAAACGCATGACCGCCGCGCAGCAACAATCGCTGCGGCGTTTGGCAAGTCAGTTGCGTCAAAAATTGCGTCGTGATCGTCCGGAAACCGAGCGGGAATTGGTCGACTCCTTGAAACAGATCGCGGCGGAACAGCGCCGCGTGGCGTCCCAGGCTCAATCGGTCGCGTCGATGCAATCCTCCGGAACAGGCGGTCAAGGGATGCCAAGCCAGGATCCCCAAGCGGAGAACAATTCCGAACCAGGTGTCGCCGCCGAACCAGGTGAAGAATCCGAGTCAGGTGAAGAATCCGAAGCAACCGAAAACACCAAACCGGACGAGAATGTCGAACCGGAAAGGGGCACCAAACCGGACGGTGAAATGACAACCGAACCTTCGGGCTCCGACCCACAATCCGACCCACGCGAAACTCTGTTCGAAAAGCAAATTGATTTACTGGAACGGATTGAGGCAATTCGCGAACAGCTATCCGAGCGGTTGGCTGATTCAGAATTGATGTCACGACGAATGGACAATGCCACCGCGGCGATGGACGAATTGGCCGGAAAAGCGCGTGAAGGTGAATTCGAAAGTTTGACCAAAGGCGGAAAGGAAGTCAGTGATCAGATCGACGAGATTGGGGCGCAACTTGATGCGATATCGGCCGCCGAACCGGTCACACGAGTTTCGTCGCTGCGGGATTTGACGTCCGGTCTGTCGGGCATGGAATACCAGCTATCGCAAATGAACGAACGATCCGCCGGCACCGAATCGGTCGGCGGCGATCCGCCGTCGGACCCGTCGGAGAAGGTTGGACGGCTGGCGCGACGCATGGCAGCACGCAGCGAAACGTTGGGTGAGGTGATTGCGACCCAGGCGGATGTTGGCGACATCGAGATGAGCGAAGTCAATGACCAGCTGAAGAACTTTGCCGAACAGACTGGTTTTCTTGACAAGCTTGATGCGACCGCAAAGGCCTCCGAAGGGCTTCGCCAGGCCGACGGAAAGGTTGATCAGCAAGTTTCCAAGGAGGCGCTCGAGCGGGCACTCGAATACGCGGAGGCTGCCAAGCAACTGGAACGCTTGTATCAACAACTGGTCACACCACGGCTTGCCCGATTGCGGCGGATGGAACAACAGGCTAGCCAATTGGCCGACCAGATGGGCGGGTCAAGCGGTGATGAGAAAAACCCGGAAACCGATCGGGAGTTGAAACAACTGAAAACCGATCTTCAAGAAGAAAGCTTGCGAGAGCTGGCGGAGATGCTTGACGGCAGCGGTGAATCGGACGAACAGCAAGACGAAACAGTAGACGGTAGCCGTGGCGGGATCGCGATGCGGCGTCAAGACGTCATGGCCAACCGCGTGCGACTGGTCGCCGACGAACTTCGCAAACGAATCCAGCAGGTCATATTGCTTGAAATCGCCGTGGATCGAGACACTCCGATTCCGTCGGAGTATCGACAAGCGGTCGACGGATACTTCAAAACACTGGCGGCCGAGAACGATTCTGAAATGGAAACATCGGTTTCAGGAGGATCGCTGTGATGGCAGCCGTTTTTGTGGCGGAAACCTATGTGACATGGGCGTCACCGCTTTCGGGTCAGGCATGGATCGGAGTGATTGCCGCATGCGCATTGCTGTGGATGGTCTTGAGAATGTTTTGGGGGCGTTCGCTGGTCAGCGGTCGTCGCGGACTGATACTTTTGCGATTCCTGGCCGTTGCGATCATCGTGGCGATCTTATTGGGGCCGACGATCATTGATGAAAAGGCAGGCGAAACGACTCGGCCGTCGATGGTGTTTCTGTTTGACGGATCACAAAGCATGCAGCTTGGCGGGGAAAGGAATCGCTGGGAAGAAGCTTTGCGATTCGTTGGCGAAGCCCAACAAAACGCGGGCAAGGTGTACGCCGGCGACGTCCAAGCGTTTCGTTTTGGCCATCGACTGGCACCGTTGGTGGAAACGACGGAAGTCGGCGGTGAATCTGCCGGCGTCGTCCCACCGGCCCGACAAGACGCGGGCATCACTCTGGTGTCAAATCAGACGATCGCAGATAACCCCAGCGGAATTGCCGGCCCCGAAGCCTCTGATTCACGTCTGGCCGATGCGCTCCGCCAATTGCTTCCTCAGGTCAATGCGAAAGCATCGGCGGGCGTCGTGCTGTTGTCCGATGGACGCGTGCGGGCGTCTGAGTCGGTGGAAAGATTGTCGGAGATTTTCGGTAAGGCCGACGTGCCCATTCATGTCGTCCCGATCGGCAACGTCGGCGGTTCGGGCGACGTCGCAATCGTTTCGCTGGTGGTGCCCTCACGCGTTCGCAAGTACACCGAAAACGAGTTGCAAGTGTTCTTGCGCAGCTTCGGGTATGCGGGACAGCAAACGACCGTTCGGGTGCGCCGCAAGGGTGCCGATACAGAACAAAGTGGCGATCTAGCATCCTTGCCGATCACTTTGGTCGGAGGCGCGCAGTCGGCATCGTTGACATTTCGAGTCGACGAACGGCCTGAGGACTTGATCGTTTCAGTGGATCCCATTGAAGGTGAATTGACCGAGCGAAACAACCGAGTTGCGACGCGAGTGGAAATCGATCGCACGAAAGTTCGCGTGTTGTGTATTCAGAACGGAAATGCTTCCGGGGCGCAGTCGTTACTGAGTCGGTTTCTTCCGATCGCCAGCGAACCGACGGCATTTTCGTCCGACGGCGATTCCATCCAAAGCGCCTTGCAGGCCGACGAGGATGTCGAATGTACGACGTTGGTCAACATGGGAGGCCAAAGCCTGCGTCGCATCGGTAACGACGGATCGACGTCAGCTTCGGGTTTCCCACGCACGCGTGCGGAATTGTTCGCCTATGACTGCGTCATCTTTGCCGATGTCACGCCGTCGGTTTTGGAAGAAGAACAACAACTTTGGCTGGCGCAGTGGATTGATGGTCGCGGCGGCGGACTGGTGATCACCGGCGCCGAAGCGTTGTCGGCACAAGGCTGGCAAGACTCTCCGATCGCGTCAATGTTGCCCGTCGTCATCGAAAACGCTTCGTCACCGTTTCCGGTTCCGACGGCTGTCAACGTCACCGTCCCCAATCACCCGATCTGGCGATTACGGATCGAACAACGACTGAACCAACAATTGATCGACGCGTTGCCAGAGTTGTCGATAGCGACGACACGTTTAAGTGCCAAAGCCAACGCGATGGTGCTGGCGGAAACACAGTCCGACCAAAACCCGGTGATGCTTGTTCAGCGGGCCGGGCGCGGGCGAGTGTTTGTCTCTGGCGCGGCATTGTCGGGAAACGCGCTGAAGCAATTGTCACAGTCATGGGGTGCCCAACCGGAACGCGTCGCCGGTAAACTTTGGCGAAACATCGTTTACTGGGTGACGGAAGAATCGTCGACGGGACGTCGACGGTTGGTCGTCGAATCCAGCCAGCGATTTTATCGACCCGGCCAACAATTGTCGGTTCGCGCGACCGCCTATGACGAAGCCGCAAGGCGGACGCAACAATATCGAATTTGGGCGATGTTCGAACCCGAATCACTGGACGACATGTCGCTTTATTCGCCGGTCCTGTGGCCTGACAATGTGGTCAGGGATAGTGGCGAGGTCGGGCCGCGAATCGCATGGGGAGAAGAGTTGCCGTTGAAGTCAAATCCCGACGAGGGCAACTACCAAATGCAATTAATGCTCAGTGAAACTGCCGGAACGGGTGACAGCGGAATGCGAATTGAATTGACGGCTTATGAAGGAACCGAATCGGAATCTTCATTCAATCACGGGACACAGGTCGACAGCACGTCGCTGGCAATTCAAATCCTGAGCGATCCGTTTGAGCAACAAAACCCGATGCCTAATCACGAACTGCTGGCCCGAGTCGCATCCGTCTCGGGAGGGGAGGTGCTCGAACGACCCGAACAATTAGGCGAATTGCTGCGTGGTCGCAAAGAATTCCGCGGGCCGCCGACCATTGATTCGACTCCGGCGTGGAATCGGACGTGGCTCTGGCTAGGCTTAATTGGGTTATTATCAAGCGAATGGATTTGGCGGCGCGTCACGGGACTGGCCTGACACGGTAAACGACATCCCATTCGAACCGATCAACTTATTTTTTTATTTACAGGAAACAAAAGTAAACAAAAGCCAATGGTCAAACCATCTAAAGACGTAACTGCCGCCGAATTGGCGATCTTGGAAAAGTTATGGGAGCATGAACGTGCAACGCTCAAACAACTTTCGAAGTGGCTTTACGGCGCCGAGACTCCCTCGGATATCGCCACGGTGCAAAAATTGATTTCGCGGCTGGAAGCAAAAGGCTGTGTCGGTCGCGATCGCGAATGCTGGCCACACCAATTCCATGCCATCGTTGATCGCGATCATTTGATTTCCCATCGCTTGCAGGCGACGGCGGACGAATTGTGCGACGGTACGATGTCGACATTGCTGACGCATTTGGTGAAGTCCGCCAAATTCAATTCCCGTCAGCGCAAACGTTTACGTAAAATCCTCGACGACTTGGATGCCGAGTAATGTCTCTGGCGGAATTGATCATCGGTAACCTGTTCCTTGCGTCGTTGATCGGCGTATTGGCATTGGTCGTCGGTCGTGGCGGTCGCCGCGCCGGGCTGGCCCATGCGCTTTGGATCATGTTTTTTGCCAAACTGATCACTCCGCCTTTGGTTTCGGTTCCGTTGCCCATTCCGTCGATTCGAACAGTAACGCTGACAGACACGCCCGATGCCGCGGTGTCGCCCGTGAAGAAAATGCCTGCGACGCGGTCCGCTGCGGCGATGTCTTCTGAACAATCGTCTGATGTTTCATCAGCGCAAGCGACTTCGCTAGTCGCCACAGAAACACTCATCCGCGGGAACAATGGCGACTCTGTCCGCGATCGTATGGTCGGGATGGTCGGGGCCGTCCCAATGAATGCCGTGCTGTTGGTATGGTTTGGTGGTTTCAGCTTCGTCGTTGGCCGAGGGATTCTGCGACTCGTTCGCTTTCGGCGTCTGCTGGACCAATGCGGTACCTTCGATTCGGACGCGACGGAATTGGTCCGCGGTTTTCTGATGCAGCATCGTCGCTGGAAGTTTTTGGGGCGCAGTCCACGTGTGGTTCGGGTATCGGTTCGAGTGTCACCGATGCTGTTCGGCTGCGCACTGCGGCCGATCATCGTTTGTCCAGAACAATTGTGGCAATCACTCTCGGCAGACGACCGTAAAGCGTTTTTGGCGCACGAGACGGCGCACTTCCATCGCCGGGACCACTGGGTGCGATGGTTAGAGTGGTTTGTGTCGGCGGTCTACTGGTGGTTCCCAGGAGTCTATTTTGCGCAAAAGCAATTAGAACGCCACGAAGAAGCGTGTTGTGATTTGTGGGCCGTGAAGATACTGAAAACGAAGCCACGCCATTACGCCGATGCGCTGTTGCGCGTGGTTGATTTCATCAGCGATTACCAAGTCGGCCTGCCGAGCCTGGCAAGCGGAATGCAACCGACGGATTCACTGGAAGAACGATTGCGATTGTTGATGCGTAATGAATTGGACAATGCCGCATCGCGCCTTCATACCTGGGGCAGCGGACTGGCATGTGCCGCGATTTGGATGGTTCATCCCGATGCCTATCCGTTGCAATGGACATCGGCACAGGCACCTTCCTCCGAACGCGTGTCGATGGATTCCAATTTTGCTCCTCTCCCCGCGATCGATGTTTCCTCCGCCGCGCCTGGTTTGTCGGAAGACCTGTTGCCTGCGGCTCCCAACGGGTTTTGGAATACACCGCCGATTCGAAATTGGGCCGGGTTCTCCTTTGACGTGTCGGAATATCAATTTCGCGCGTTCGCCGGCAACGGATTTATCATCGAGCGGTCACCGGCCGAACCGCTGCTTTTCGATGATCAAAGTTTGACGGCGATTGCGGAAATCCCGGCCAGTGGCCGTGTGATTATCGGCGATGCGGCAGGCAACGTGCGGTTATGGGATTTACACGCCGGCATGCCTGTCTCGCTGTTGGGACGACATTCCGGCGACGTCACAAGTTTGACCGTCAGTCCGCAAGGCAGTGTTTTTTCGGCAGACTCCTCCGGCTCCGTGATCCGCTGGGAACTTCAATCGGGACAAACGCTAGCGCGGTGGACGAGTGACGAAGTGGCCCATTCAACCATTCCGGTCAGCACATCGATTCAATCGATTCGCTCGTCGCAAGATGGGCAATGGATCGCGACTCTGTGTGGTGACTGGCGCGAAGCTTCGGCGGAAAAGTCACTTTACCTGCTGGACAGCCAGACACTGACCCCACAGGCGCATCTTTTGACTGCTCCAGACACTGCGGTTGTTTTACAAGATTCGCAGCAGCGATGGATCTCGGTCAGCTGGAGCGGAGTCGTGCGAGCGGTCGATTCGATGGAAAGGATCGGCGTGATTGAAAAGCACCACGTCTCGGCTCTCGTTTTGTCACAGCACGCTGGCTTGCGTGAACCACGATTGATCGGACAAACCAACCAATAAACGCAATTCGTTCGATGAAAAAACAACAACGGTCTGGACGTCGAAAATCTTGGCGAACGATCAGCGCACAAAAACGATTCGCCGATCCCGATCGACGAGAGGCTTCGATGACGATGATGCGACTGTTGATGTTCGTCCTATTGGCCTGTGTCGGCGCGCCCGCAATGGCCGATAACGTATTTCAGATCGACGCGGATTTGGAATCCGGTACGGTGAATCATCGCCGGATGTTGCTGTGTTGCGGCCTGCCCGGCGACGATCGGCACCGCGAACAAATGACAGAGGCCTGTCGACGCATCATCGGGTCTGCGCAGGTCGTTCTAGGTGTGCAACCAGAAAATCTGGTGGTGCTCGCCGGCGACGAAGAAATGCAATCGGTGTTGCAATCGGATCATGCGGCAACCGAGATTTGCACTCGCGAAACGATGATCGGCGCGATCGCGCAGGCGGCCGACAAACTCGGACCGACCGACGCGTTTTGGTGCATTTTGATCGGACACTCCCATCCCTATGGATCGGAAAGTCAATTCAATGTTTCCGGCAAAGACCTGAACCAGGGCGAGTTTGCAAAGGCAGCCGCCGCGATCAATTGCCGTGAACAGGTTTTTTGGTTGACGCAACCGATCAGTGGTTTTTGGATCAGGCCGCTGGCCCGCCCGGGAAGAATCATCGTAACAGCGACCGAAGCTGATTTGGAGTTCACCGGAACAGAGATGCCCTACGCTTTGGCCGCCGTCATGGCCGGCGAATCGGAAAACCAACCTCTGGACGATATCGATGGCGACGGCACACTGTCGTTTTTAGATCTTTACCTGGCGACGAACCTTGAGATCACAGAGCGGTTTCGCGCCATTGATCGACTGCAAACAGAACATGCCCAATTGGATGACAACGGCGACGGAAGAGGCAGCGAAGTCCAACAACCCTATTTGCCGGTCGTGCCGAAAGACGAGGATGAAGGAGACAAAGAAAAAGACGAAGAAGAAAGTCCGGAAGAGGAAGTTCAAGTCCCCGACGAGACGGAAGTTGTGAACGCGGAAACACAACCAAAACCGCCGCTGATTCAAAGTCGAAACTTGGACGGTTTCCGAAGTCGCTATGTTTTGATCTCAAAACCAAATACCGTAGAACCGAAACCAAAGTCGGAATCGCAGAAACCGGAATCCGAAACCACGGCGGACAACTCTGTCGAAACCGCGTCGAGTTAACGGGCGTCTCAACGCCCCACTCGGGACGTCAGAGTTGGATGCCCCAAACTTGACTTTGCGATAAAATGCGGTGAGAACGTTTAACACTCAGTAGTGCTTCGTCACGATTAAGAATCAGGATTCCAGCGGTAGCGGAAGTCGTCAAGACTTTTGATGATCCCTGGTTCCGACCGAAACTCTTGAGTGGGTAAAGCAG
>JAGQPO010000052.1 GCA_020426665.1 Planctomycetales bacterium | reverse complement strand
GCAAGGATTGTTGGGACTGGCGATTCATCCCAAGTTTAAATCCAACGGTAAGTTCTACGTCTATTACTCCGACGCCGGCAACACCAAGTCAGTGGTTAGCCAGTTTTCGGTTTCCAAAGATGATCCCAACAAGGCCGACCCGGAATCCGAAGTCGTGTTGATGGAAATCGAACAACCTTATCAAAACCATAATGGCGGCAGCATCGAATTTGGACCCGACGGATACCTGTATATCGGTCTGGGCGATGGTGGCGACCGCAATGACCCACAGGCGAATGGCCAAAACCTGTCGACTCTGCTGGGATCGATTTTGCGTATCGATGTGGATCATCCTGCCGACGGCAAGAACTATGGGATTCCGGCCGACAATCCGTTCGTGAAAACCGCGGGCGCGCGACCGGAGATCTATGCGTTTGGTGTTCGCAATCCGTGGCGTTTGTCTTTTGACAGTAAGACCGGCGACTTCTGGATGGGTGACGTTGGCCAGGAGCTTTGGGAAGAAGTCAACGTGGTTACCAAGGGTGGAAACTACGGCTGGAGCACCCGTGAGGGAACCAACAGCTTTGGAAACCTGCCGCCGGTTGCCGGAGTCAGCGAACCGATCGATCCCGTTTGGCAATACGATCACCGAATCGGTCGATCGATCACGGGTGGTCGAGTGTATCGCGGAACACGGATGCCGGAATTGGCGGGTAAGTACCTGTATGCCGACTATGTGACGCGAACCGTTTGGGCGCTTTCCTTTGATCCCGAGACAAAACGCGCGACCGCCAATGAGCAAGTTTTTTCCAACGGCGGACCCGACCCGGTGCTCGCGTTCGGCGAAGACGAGAATGGCGAAGTCTATTACTTCGTCGAAAACACTCGCGGTCAATGCATTTACCGATTTAAGAAGTAGATTAGCCCACTTAACGGCAACGTGCCTTCGCTGTCCAAGACTTCGATGTTTTGGCAGCGACATGGGGGGCGTTGTGGGTGGCGCCTCGGGCGGCAAGTGATTTGTGCTTGCGCGGACAACTCGCAAACATTTTGGAATGAATCTGTTTATCCATCCGCCGATCGCGCCAGGGAAAACGTTGAATAGGTTCGTATCTTTCGCTCGATCCATCGTCTTTTTGGGCGTCGTACTGGCCATCTCGTTTGCATTCGAGTGCGAAGCGCAAACGGAGTCGGCCTCCGGTACGACTCAAGTCAACAACGAACAAGCACGGCAAGAACAATCGCTTGATCAAGTCGCGCCCGTCGATCCGATTCGGCGGCGCGTGTTAATTGTGATCGGGCTTTCGGGGGACCAGGAGAATCACGATCGATTCGCCAAGGTTTCCAGCGGGTTGCAGGATTGGCTGACTGAATTCGCCGGGGTGAAGAGGAACGACATGACGGTTCTTCAGGGAAGCGACGCGGCGGGCCAAGTCCATCTGGCGGCGACGCAGGAGAATATTCGCCGCGTCACCGAACGCTTAACGTCAGAGATCGGCGCGGACGAATCGTTGTGGGTGTTTTTGATCGGTCACGGCAGTGTTGACAATCGACACGGCTGGTTCCATCTGCCGGGTCCCGACATGAATGCCCAGCAATGGGCCAGTTTGTTCGCGGACGTCAAAGCGTCGGAACAAGTTTTCTGGTTGACGCACTCCGCATCAGGCAGATTTCTGAAACCATTTTCGCTGCCCGGCCGAGTGGTTATCACGGCGACGGACGATACGGAAGTCAATCAAACTCGCTTTCCCGATGCGTTTTTGCAAGTGGTGACGAATCAAAGCGCCGAACCGGGCGTTACCCAACCAAGTAACGCTCTTACGCTATTTCTGCGGGTCTGTGACCAAGTTCGGCGATCGTTCGACGAAAACAATTCGGTTGCAACCGAGCACGCCCAATTGGATGACAACGGCGACGGCAAGGGATCCGAATGGAACCAATTGGCTGGTTCAGCGACCGATTCCGCCGGCTCTGCTGCCGCTGCAGTGGTCGATGGATTACGTGCGGCAGCTGTCCGATTCACTCCGCTTCCCCAACAACCAAAACCTGACGAATCGGAAGAGGCCGATACAGAATCATCGTTATGAACCATCAATCCCCCGCCGGAAACGAATCGGTCAATACTGATCCTGCTAGCTCGGATCACCCGGAAATTGTTGCCCGGCTCCAAGAAGCTCGTCTGCAATTGAAGCGCGAGATCGGCCGCGTGGTGATCGGTCAAGAAAAGGTAATCGATAGTCTGTTGGTCGCGATGTTGTGTCGTGGCCATGCACTGATGATTGGGGTTCCAGGGCTTGGAAAGACTCTGATTGCCCGTTCGTTGGCGAAAATGTTGGCGATGCAATACAGCCGCATCCAATTCACGCCGGACTTGATGCCGTCGGACATCACCGGTTCGGACATCATCGAAGAAGATCCGCAAACCGGCCGACGTCAGCTGGAGTTTTTTCGCGGACCGCTGTTCACGAATTTTTTGTTGGCAGACGAAATCAATCGCGCCCCTCCTAAAACCCAGGCCGCGCTGCTGCAAGCGATGCAGGAGCGTGAAATATCGGTCGGCCGCGAAACGTATCGATTGCCGCCTCCGTTTTTCGTTGTGGCGACACAGAACCCGGTGGAGCAGGAGGGAACGTATCCGCTGCCTGAAGCCCAGCTAGATCGATTCATGTTCAACATACCGGTCGTATACCCGTCCAAACGGGAGGAAGCCGAGATTGTAAAGGCGACCACTGGCGATGCGGACGTCCAACTGGAGAGCGTCTTGTCGTTGGAGGAAGTTTTGAAGTTGCAATCGCTGGTGCGTGGAGTTCCGGTTGCCAATCACGTCATCGATTACGCGGTTGATTTGGTTGACGCATCGCGTCCGAATTCCGACAGCGCCGCATCGCCGATCCACCGTTTCATTCGCTACGGTGCCAGTCCTCGAGCGACGCAGTGTTTGGTGCTCGGCGGAAAGGCGCGGGCGGTGCTGATGGGGCGATATCATGTTGATTTTGAAGACATACGCGCCGTCGCGTCGGCTGTGATGCGTCATCGTTTGGCGCTCAATTTCCAAGCACGAACGGAAAACGTAACGGTCGATCACGTCATCTCGCAATTGATCCAGACGGTTCCGATCCCTTCATGACGACACAGTTTGTATCGCCGTCCCAGTTGACGTCGTCCGAATTATTGGGCGCGACAGATGATCTGGAATTGATTGCCCAACGGGTCGTCGAAGGGTTCATGCATGGATTGCACCAAAGTCCCTTCGTTGGGTTTTCGGTTGAATTCGCGTCACATCGCGAATACATGCCGGGCGATGATTTAAAGCACATCAATTGGCGTTTGTTCGGGCGACACGAGCGGCTGTTCGTGAAAGAGTACGATGCCGAAACGAATGTCGAAGTGCACTTGATCGTTGACGCCAGTCGATCGATGGTGGCCGAGGGCAAATGGGCGTGTGCGGCGATGCTGGCCGCGTCACTGGGGCACTTGGCGTTCCGCCAACGCGACGCCGTCGGGATGACGTTGTTTGCCGATAATATTCAAACGCATCTCCGTGCGCGTGGTACGGCGGATCATCAGATGGAGTTATTGCACGCTTTGGCACAACCGCGTGAGCATCCCGCGTCGGAGAACGCCAAGGTGTTGCATGAAATTGCGGAGCTTTCACCGCGGCGGGGATTGAAGGTGTTGGTCAGCGACTTTTATTTCCCGGTCGAGCAGGTCGCTGATGCCATCGCCCATTTTCGTCACTATGGACATGAAATGATCGTGTTCCATGTGTTGACGAGTTTGGAAGCGAAAATGCCGGTGTCCGGATTGGTTCGGTTTCGGGACATGGAAACGGGCGAAGAGATTGTTACGCAAGCCGAAGCCATTCGCGACGAATTTGTCGCTGCCGTCGATCAGTGGCAATCGGATCTGCAGAGAGTCTGCCAAAATCACGAGATCGACTACGTCGCCGTCGAATCCGACACTCCGCTGACGGTTGCACTTAGAGAATACTTTCAAGTACGCAGCGAGTTGTTCTAAAATCGGATGCGTTAGAGTTATCCATGAATTTCATCCACATCGGTTTTTTGGCGGCCGGCGCCGCGGCAATGACGTTGCCGTTGTGGATCCATTTGTTGTTGCGCCAGCGTGCAACATCGATGAACATCGGATCGATTCGGTTTGTCAAACAAGTCGTGCAGCGGACGCGCAACCGGCAGCGCATCAGGCGTTGGTTGCTGCTGGCACTGCGCGCGTTGGCGGTGTTTTTGCTGGGGATGTTATTTGCCCGTCCTTTTTTGCCCTCCACTCCCGTCGACGGGCGCACACGCGAAGTCGCTTTGCTGATCGACCGTTCGGCCAGTATGACCGCGACGCACGAAGACGGCACGACGACGATGCAACGTGCCGTCAAGCGGGCTCAGGAATATGTGGAATCACTCGGCGAACAAACCGTTGTTCATGTCGGATTGTTTGATTCCGCCGGAGTCCAGCCGGTTTCGTTGGACGAATTGAAGTCGGTATCTGTTTCATCGTTGGGAACTCGATTTGACGATGCGTTCGATTGGGCGTCAGATGTGTTGGCCGAATCGGACCGCAGCGACCGAAGTCTGTTTTTGTTAAGTGATCTGCAACGCCAAGGGACGCGAAACGCTAATCTAAAAAGCTTTCCGCCAGACGTTCCTGTTCGAATCGAGGACCCAGCGCCGGCCGTTTCCCAGAATGTTGCGATCGAAAGCGTCTATGCATCACAGGCCGAAATTCGTCTCGGTGTCCCCGTTGTCGTTCAGATCCAGGTTGTCAATCACGGCGCGTTTCCGGCGATCGATGCGAAAGTGAATTTGAATTTGGAGGGTCCCGCCGGTGCGATCAATATCGATCGACCGCTGTCAATGACCGCCGGAGAGCGTCAAACGATTCAGATCGATTTGCCGATTGATAAGGAGGGCATTTATCAGGGACGTGCGAGGTTGGATCGCGAAGATCCTATGATGTGGGACAATGAACGACCGATCGCATTCATGGCACGGCCTCCCGACCGATTGTTGTTGATCGACGGTGACGCCGGTGAAAAAGCTTGGGAAAACGAGACCTATTTCGTCGAGGCAGCGCTGCGACTGCAAACGGCCGTTGGTGTTGGCCCGGCCCGCACGTTCGAGGTGCAACGGATGGTCTGGGATCGCGGAAGAGGCTTCCCCGACCTGACCGGGTATCGATTGATCGTCATGGCCAATATCGGTCGTTTTGATCAACGTGACGCGACTCGATTAAAGTCATTTGTTGCTTCAGGTGGCAACGTGATTTTGTTTGCCGGGGAACGTTCCACAAAGGCCGTCTACGATCGGTTTCTTGAATCAGGTGTCTTAGGTACCACAACGATTGGCTCGGCGATGGATACGTTTGCGCGCGTCGTCGATTTTGATGCGTCGCATCCAGCGCTAACGCCGTTTTCTGATCCGCAACACGGTGACCTGCGTTCGTTGGCCGCCAGTCGTTTGGTCCCGCTGGAGTCGATCGACCCGGCTTGTGACGTATTGATGCGTAGCCGAAAGTGGCCGCTGTTGGTCAGCCACCAATTGGGCGATGGGCGGTGTGTTTTGGTCACCACATCGGCCGATCGAAGCTGGAACGATTGGCCGAGAAACCGATTGTTCGTTCCACTGGTTCGTCAATTGGCGGCCTGGATGACCGGACAATTGGATGCCCGACAAAATGTGGTTGCGAAAACGATTGATCGACCAAATCAGACGCCCGGCATCGAACGTGCGGATAATACGTTGATTGTGCGGTCCATCGATCCCCAGGAATCCCAGATCGGTCGGTTTTCGGTGGAACAGTTTCGAGAAGCTGTGGGGTTACCCGAACAGTCGCTCGTGACCGCCGAATCGGATCGGCGAGAACAATTGGCACCCGAGGGAGCCTTGCGTCCAGACGAAAAATGGCCGCTGTTGGTTTGGACGCTGATAGGCGTGCTTGCGTGCGAATTAATCCTTGCCAGCAGGGTGCATGAATGATGAAATGGTGTTGTACGGTTGAATTCGATCGGTGGAAATCGATCAAGGGAAATCGATCGGGCGTAGTTCGATAATCTTTTTGGGTGCGAATAACGATGAGCATTGCGAGTCCGAAATCTTTGGCGCCGGCTGAGCGATTGGCGCCACCGGGCGAACATCACCAGCGATTGAATCGATTGCGTGATCAAGAACAGCGGCGGCGCGTGACGATCGTCGGCTTTGGACTGTTTTCCACCGTCGTCACGCTGGCGACGCTGGCGGCAATCGTTGACTACTATGCTCCGCTTGGATTCATGTCGCGGCTGACCGCGTGGGGATTGATTGTCGGTGTCGTCGTTGTGGCCGGGCTGCGCCTTCGCAAGTGGATGTCGTTCGACTCCGCCGATGCGGTTCGTCAGGCTGAAAACGCATGGCCGGAACTTGGACAGCGGCTGCGAACCAGCCACGATTACCAAACCACTCCGGCCGATGTTTCGCCGGCTGATCCGGAACTGGTGCGTGCGCTCGAAACGCAAACACAACATCGTGTCATGGAGCGCCCCGTTAAGCCGTTGGGTCATTCATGGCCGATCGCAGCGCTGGCAGGATTCTGTGGTGTGATCGCAATCGCTTGGTTGGTGACATTGATTTTGTCGCCCGACTGGCGTGTAACCACCGGCCGCATGATGTTATTGCCGCTGCACTATTCCGACGTGCAATTGGAACCGCTGCCGGAGACATTGGACCAAGGCGACGACTTGATCGTGGTGTTACATGTCAATGGTCGACCGATCGATTCTGCGGTGATGAAATATCGTACCGGAGGATCAACGCAATGGTACGAAGTTCTGATAGCCGCGGCAAACTCGGAAATATTACTGGGTGAATTGACCGCAACGATTTCCGATTGCCAAGACGACTTGGAAATCCAGATCGTCGCAGATCCGTTGGCCGATGCCATTCATCACATTCCCGTTCGATTGCCGTTGCTGGTAAGCAGATGGGATGCCGAAGTCATGCCGCCTGCGTACACGGGATTACCCGCCGTCGATGCGGTTGCCGACGACGCACGCATCCCCGAGGGTTCTCAGATTCGGTTGAAGGCACAATACAACCGGCCTCCGGCGAGCGTGTCGGTTTCAATGGTTCCCGAGGCGACGGAATCACCCGTCGCCGAGATTGTTGATGCAGCCGCGAGTATTTCACTCTTTGCAGGGCGCGAACCGATCGAAGTCACTGCCCACGGGACGACGTCCGACGGTGTACGCGATGATTCAACCGTAATGTTGGGCGTCGTTCCGGATCGTGAACCGATCGTCAAATTCTTGTCGCCCGATGAAGACGCCGAGGCGATTCCGACCGCTGAATTGCGATTCACCGTGGAGGCATTCGACGACTATGCGATCACAGAGATTGAATTGCGTTATCGCATTGATGATGGTCCCGAGCAAACGCTTTGGAAGTTTGCACCGGACCAGTCGGTTGCCGCGGTGGCCCAGACAACCACGTTGGCCCTGGAAGATCTTGGAATCGCGTACCCACAATCAATTACGTACTATGCAGTTGCGACCGACAATCGATCCCCCGAAAGCCATCGTGTCACCAGCGAATTGAGGTTCGTTGATATTCGGCCGTTCAACCGAGAGTATGAATTCAAAGAAGGCGAATGCAATTGTCAAGGTGAATGTTTGACCCTTGAAAAACTGATCAAACAACAACGTGAAGTCCTCGGGCAAACGTTCGCCGAAACGCAGCGCAAGAATCGCATCGAGTCTGAGTCCGGCAGTGTTGCGGAGAAGTTGTCGACACAACAGCAGGATATTCTGGACAAAACACAAGCGTTGAAAACGGCGTTGGAAGAAAAGGTCGGCCCACTTCCGTCGTTGATCACGGCTACCGACCGGATGACCGACGCGGTCGAAGATCTAAGCGGCGAAGACCTTGATGCGGGACAGTTGTCCGAGGAAAAGGCCTTGGCGGGGCTTGTTGCGGCCCGACGAAACCTGCGCCAGTTATTGAAGCTAAGTGATTCGACTTCTCAATCGCTCCGTAAGATTGACCAACAACAACACGATCAAGTTCGTATGCCGCAGCGCGAGCCGAAGTCTGGAAAGAAAGACCAGAAACACCAACTCGCCGAAATACGTCAGCAGCTGGAACAACTCGCTCAGAAGCAACAGAGTTTTTGCCGCTCGGCGAGTTCGTCTTCCAGTTCATCTGAAATCCCACAGCAACCAAGTAACGCAGACCCAGCGGAACCATCGCCGTCTGCACATCAGCTGGCCGAACAACAACAACAGGCAGCGGCGGAATCGCGTGAGTTGGAGCGGAAACTCCAAGAGAGCGAATTTGGCGATCTCGCTGCAAAACGCATGGCGAAGGTTGGAGAGGCGATCGAAAAGAGCGCCGAATCGATTTCCAATTCCGCGTCCGGTGTGGATCAGATCGACGAAGCGATTAAGCAAGCTGCGGAAGCAGCCCGCCGATTGAAAGAATTGTCCGAGCATTTAGGCGATCGGCACAACCCGGACTTTGCTGACAAGCTGGCGTCGGCAAAACGCAAAGCAATCCAATTGGCGGACGAACAAAAAGATTTGGCTGACGCGATCATCGATCCAGACGCGGTGGCCCACGGCGACCAGATCGACGAAGGTGAAAATGGTTGGGTTGATGACCAACAACGGCTGGCCGACCGTACCGAAGAGTTGGCCGATCTTGTTCAGCAATTGCTTGCGGATTCGACTCAGCAGGACTCGGAGGTCCAAGAATCACTCGCCAAGCAGGTTTCCGAAAATCCGCCAAGTCAAGCGGCTGCCAAGATGAAGCGTGCGAAGGCAGCGATTGACCTGGGGCAAAACGATGTCGCATCCAAGAGTGGCCAAAGTGCATCAGAGACATTGACGCGATTCGCCGAGGGGATGGGGAAGGTACATCAATCGATGGGGCCGGCAAGATTGGCAAAGCTGACTGCGGCAGAAAAGCGGGCCGCCGAGTTGGTCAAGTCATTGCGTCGCGCAAGCGGGGCGGCGGAGCAGGCGATGGCGGTCGATCAGACCGAAAGTTTTGTCGAATCGGTTCGCCAACTCGCAGGCGGTGATGCTGAATTGACCGATGCGGTAAATGCCTTGACCAACCTGTCGCAACCGCCGATCTTACTTGTCGAAGGACTTCGCGAGTTGGATGAAGCACTGCAACGGAAAATCCAGGAGGCGATTGTAGCCGGCGCGATGCAGGAAGCCGACGGACCGGTCCCACCAGAGTATGCCGACATGGTAGACGAATACTTCCGCGTTCTTTCCGACGACGTCGAGTGATTCGGCTGAGATGATTACCTGGGAACCGCTTTATCGGAACGTCGTTTATGTGTTGCTAGCGATGGCGATTGTGGCGACGGTATTGTTTGCTCGGCGAATCGCCGTGTCGGACAAAACACGCCATTGGTCGGTGCTGGTGTTGCGAGGGATACTGTTGGCCGCTCTGGCAGTCTTGTTGTTGAATCCGATCAACAGTCACGAGACGGTTTTGCCGCCACGCCCACCGTCGGTTGCGTTTCTGGTTGATTGTTCCCAAAGCATGGGCTTGGGCACAAAGCAGTCGCGTATTGAGCAAGTCAAACAAGTGATCGGCACGACCGCTCGCGACGTTCAAAAGGAACGTGAGATCGGGTTGCCGATGTTTCGGTTCGGAAAGCACCTTTCCAAGGTTCCGGGACTTGCCGAATTGACCGCGACCGATGATGCATCGTTGCTCTCCGGCGCGTTGCAGCGTCTATCGTCGCGTATTGCCGATGGCCAGACGCGTGCGGTCGTTGTGTTTTCCGACGGAGCGGTCGAGATCGGCGATCAAATGAGTGAACTTGTCGCCGCTTATCGAGAGCAAGACATTCCGGTTTACACGATGTTACCGGATCAAAATGAAATGTTGGGTGACATCGCAATCACCAAATTATCCGTGCCATCGGATGTCGCCAACGGAGACAAAGCGACGATCCGCGGTGTGATCGAAAGTCGCGGATTTGATGGCCAAAGAGTTGTCGTTGCGATTCGACCCGCCGACCGACCGCATTCGACGCCCCTGGCAACGTTACCGATTACGCTTGGCCGGGACACCACGGCGTGTGAATTGGTCGTGACCGCTGATCCGTCATATGGTGATCTGGCGATTGAAGTTCCGGTTCAATCCGGTGAAGCGGTTTCCACGAACAATCGAATCACTTTTCAATTGACCAAACGCGACCGAAAAATCAGCGTGCTTTACATGGAAGGCACTTCGGCTGAGGAGTGTCGATGGTTACAAGATGCGTTGCACGCCGACCCGGATATCAAGTGTGTTTCGATGACGGTCAACAATCAGTATGCCGCCCGTCCCCAGTTGCAACGAATCGATGATGCATATCGAGGGTTTCCCGAGACGCGTGAAGAGTTGTTTCAATATGACGTTGTGATTTGCAGCGACATAGCCTACACCGCCTTTACGCCCGAGCAAATCGATTGGACCGTGGAATTAGTATCGCGGCGAGGCGGCGGATTTGTGATGGTCGGAGGCTACACCAGCTTCGGCGCCGGCGGTTGGGACCGAACGCCTTGGGAAGGTTTGATCCCGTTCGACATGACCAATCGGCGCGATCTGGTCAACCAATACTTTCAAGTGGTCGTTCCGGAACAGGCACAGTCACATCCGATTTGGGAGATCCTGGAAGACCCCCAAGCAAATCGGGCTGCTCTGGCGTCGATGCCACCGTTTTCGGGGACCAATTTGATCTCGCGCGTCAAACCGGCCGCCACTCTACTTGGCCAAACCCAGTCGCCACTGAATCAGGTCGGAATCATGCCGGTCTTTGCATGTGAGTCCTATGGGCGCGGTCGAACGTTTGCCATGTCGACCGACACAACGGTAGGATGGGGAACGAGATTCGAACGTGAATGGGGATCGAACGGAAACGGTTACTACCAGAAATTTTGGCGGAACGTCGTTCGATGGTTGGCCGAGAACTCACTCGCGTCTCAGCAGCGGTTGATTGCCCGCACCGATCAAGTGATCTATGCGCCCGATGAAACGATTCAATTGGTCGCCGAAGCGTACGATTCGGAATTCAAGCCGACGACCAATTACCGGTTGACGGCAAGGTTCGCCTCGGGGGATTCACAAAACGCATCGACTGCCCAGGCATTGACCCATGTGACTGACGTCGGCAGCGTTGACGTAGGCCACGTTGACTTGACGGCCGTTCCGTCTGCCCAGCATTACACAGCGTCCATCCCGGCCGAGTTACCACAATCGATTGACGATCCAGCCAGTCCGATGCAGACCGTGCATTTGGAAGTCACCGCTTGGGACGGGGACGAAAAGGTTGCCACGAACTCCATTGAATTACAAGTGATTCATCGATCCGATGAATGGCTGAATCCACAGTCGCGTCCTGAGACGTTGGCGCTGGTTGCCGAGGCGGGAGGCGGTCGAATGCTTACGTCGGCTGATGAACTCAATCGGCTGTTGCGATCATTCGATGTCGCGGCCGGTGAAATCATGGTTCACAAGTTGCCGATGTGGGACCATTGGATTTTATGGACACTGATCCTTTTAATCCTAGGCGTCGATTGGACACTGCGGCGCAGACGTGCCGCGGTAGGCTAGCCGTCACCGTGGATGATGCTGGCGATCAGCAGGCCCGCGGCGATCAAACCAACAATCAGTGGAAAGAGTCGCAACTCCCAACTCCTTTTGGCGGCGGTGACTCGATAGAAGAAGCCCGCTCGCGGATCGCGATACAACCATCCAGGCAATGCGGAGACCGTGATCAAGGCTGTTGCGGCGAACGACAGTACGGCTCGAATCCAGCGAGTGTCGGCACGTGCTTCGGGGAACGTGTAGGCCAGGACAGTGCACACAATCGCGGCGCAGATCGGAACGCCGAAAAGAGTCAGCCAAAACGGACGTGACGCGGTTTCGCTAGTCATCCCGGAACGCTTTCCGACCGCCAGCGAGATCACGCGCGCGGCTTCGGAATCCAAACCGATCGTCAGATTGCGTTTCTCACCAAGACGACCGCGTTTGAAGTTCCGTTTCAGTCGGAACGGAATGGTAGGGTGCTGCAGCGATTCGATTTGACCGACGATCTCAAACGAGGCCGGTCGGTAATTGTATCCAAGAAATGGCAGAACCCACTTGCGGAAACGATTCCACGGCGTCAATTGATAATCGGTCAGGGCGACGATCGCACCGGAGATCGTTGATGTCCGATCGTCGATTCGATCTTCTTCGCCGACTCGGATCGTTGGAATACCAAACGGCGCGCAAGCATCGTGCAATTTGGCTTCAAACAAATCCGCAAATTCGCGAAACGTGAAATATCGGCAATCGGCGTGCTCCGCGGGAAATGAGAACGCTGCAACATGAATCGCCGAAATCTGAAGTCTCTCTACCGATTCACGCGGGGCCTGGTAGGGATTGACATTGTCTTGCATACGTGGCTTTCACCGATTTCTCTAAACTCGCCAATTCGTGAAGCCGGCATCTTGTAGTAATTGTCTACCTTGGCGACACGTCCAAAAGAGCACCACTTGTTTGATGGGCCAAAGTTGTTTCCACGTCATCATGTACGCGCCGCGGAAGGTGGTTCGATAGTTTTTCGGTGCACCGATCCGTTCAATTGAAAATTGGCCATGACCGGCGATTGCATTGGAGAACTCCGGGCGGTCACCACCTTCGTGCTTCAGGTATCCGTCATTTTTTGCCGCTTCCATTTCACGTGTGATCCCTTGGCTTAAATAGTTTTCACTGTCCCATTGGTAATCGGTTTCCAACCGCAGTACAGCTCGGCGATTCGACGACCGGAATTTAACGACTGCCAGATGGGCTTGGAACAGTCTTGCGATGTCTTGAATCTTGGGTTGGATCGTTACGAGTTTATCCGGCCGACTTGGAAAGGCGCCGACAACGTTTTGGTTTCCGGTGTCGATACAAAAGCCGTCCTCAAAATCGGTGCAAAACTCGGTGTAGCGGGATTGCAGATTCCACCTTCCGTTGATCATGCCATACATCAATGGAGACATCGCAAGCGTCTTGGTTTGTGGTTCAACAAACAGGACCAGGATCGATCGTACGTTTTCGATGTGATTGGGCAGCAGGAAGGTGCCGGCGTGTTGAAATCCGATCGCAGTGAATTCGTCAAAGCACCGGGCAAAGAACGATCGCACTTCGTCGGGAAGAGGCATGTCATTTTCAATCGATTGGACCACCGGAATCGCGGACGACGCAAACGTCGCATAGATCAACAACGGAACTGCGAGAAAATAGAATCCGAGTCCGCCTGCGACGATCCACAGCCAAGTGGTAGAAACTTCGATGCCAAGAATGTCCACGGATGGTTGCCCTCCCACGTCGTATCCAATGTAAATGAAAGAAGTCGATCGATGAGATCATAACGGATTGCCATGGCGCAGTTTTGTTGGGGAACCGGCCGGTCAGGGTATCTTGATTTTACATCACTCGAATGCACAGCTTTCGAGGTTGCGTTTATGCATTCGGGTTGTGATTGTGGGGGATCGTGTTATCCCGTTTTCGGTCAAGGGGTGGCTTGATTCGCGTAACTGGGTGTTCCGTTAAAAACGCAGGAGTTTTTTCCGCAAATTGCTCTGGAATTACTGAAGTTCTGTTCTGTAAAGTCCGAGGTGTCGTCGCCAGGGGCAGCTGTGACACGTCACACAACCGGGCAAAACCATTTCAGAAACAGGCAGAAAAGTTAAGTAGCAATCTAACGCTAATCCAATCTTTCGATACCTAACTTCGATCAAGGGGCAACAATGATCAAGGCTAGTCATAGTGGGAATCCGTCGGTAGGAATCCGTCCGTTCGTCGTCGTTCTGCAGAGCGATCGTTTATCGATCCAGTCACTTCCCGACGCGCTTCCATTCCAAACGATGGAAGTAGAATCTTGGG
>JAGQPO010000051.1 GCA_020426665.1 Planctomycetales bacterium | reverse complement strand
GCCGGACGAATCGAAACTCTTGACGGTTTTCCGCTACCCCGAAATCAAACGCTGGCGGAACACTAGTGCTCGCCCCCCCGCCGTATGGTCCCGCCACGTTATGCCGGTTTTTCGCGCTGTCATTGTCGTCCTGATCGCCGCGGCATCCGCTCTGGGTGTCGATGTGGATTACAACCGCGACATCAAACCGATGTTGCACGAAAAATGTTCCACTTGTCACGGGGCGTTGAAACAGGAGGCCGGCCTGCGATTGGACGCCGCCGTCTTGATTCGCACCGGCGGCGATAGCGGCCCGGTCATTCACACCGGCGATGCGACCGCCAGTTTGTTGATCGAACGTGTTACGACGAAAGATGTCGCCGATCGAATGCCCCCCGAGGGTGAAGGCGAGCCTTTAACGCCAGCGCAGATGGAACGGTTACAGGCATGGATCAACGCGGGGGCGATCGCGCCTCAAGACGAACCCATTCCAACGAACCCTGATGAACACTGGGCTTACCAAGTGCCCGAACGGGCGAAAGTTCCGAGGATGGAAAACGACCAGGATTGCATCAACCCAATCGATGCATTCATCGCACAGCGACAACACGAATCGGGTATCATTCCCGCCGGCTTGGCAGACAAGGAAACGTTGGTCCGCCGCGTCTATTTTGACTTGATCGGATTGCCACCGACTCGGGAACAAATCGACGCATTCGTCAGCGATCAATCAACCGAAGCCTACCCACGTTTGGTTGATCGGCTGCTAGGTAGTCCGCAGTACGGTGAACGCTGGGGACGCCATTGGATGGACGTGTGGCGATATAGCGATTGGAATGGATACAAAGAACAATTGCGTGGCAGCCAACGTCACATCTGGCGTTGGCGCGATTGGATCATCGAGTCGTTGAACGCCGACAAGGGCTACGATCAAATGATCGTCGAGATGCTGGCCGGAGACGAAGTGGCCGGCGACGATTTGAACGTTCTGCGCGCGACCGGTTTTTTGGCGCGCAATTACCACAACAGCAACCGGAACATCTGGCTGGATGCGACCGTTGAACACACGGCCAAAGCTTTCCTTGGCATGACGATCAATTGCGCGAAGTGTCACGATCATAAGTTTGATCCGATCGCACAGAATGAATACTACGCGATGCGCGCGATTTTCGAGCCCTACAATGTCAGGACAGAACGCATTGTCGGGCAACGCAATCTGACTCGGGACGGAGTGCCGCGCGTCTATGATGCCGAACCCGACGCCAAGACGTATTTGTACGTCCGAGGTGACGAAAAGCACTTTGACAAAGATTCACCCTTGTCGGCCGCGGTCCCCACCGTCTTCGGCGATCCACTTGATATCCAACCCGTTGCGTTGCCGCCGGTCGCCGTGTTTCCTGCGCTATGGCCGCAAATCGAAGCCGAAGATTTAGCCGTTGCGAAACAACAAATCGCTGTGGCAAAGAATCATCTCGCAAAGGTTCAAAAGGATTCGCCCAACGAGCCAGACTCAATCCACTTGGCGACGCTAAAACTGGACGCAGAGACGGCGAACCTCCATTCGCTCACGGCGCGATGGTCGGCGGACAAAGCCAAATACTCCGGCAAGCGATCCGGTGATCTGGCTGACGGTTTCGATCAACTGGCGAAAACCGCGGCAGAAGCAGAACACGTCTCAAAAGTCTTAGCGGCGCGGCTTAAGTTGGCCGAACTAGAAGCCGCATTGGTGGCTGCGGAATCGAGTCAAGAAACGGACGCGGGAAAAAAGACAGCTGCCATCAACAAGGCAAAAAACGAAGTCGACGCCGCGGCAAAGCAACTGGCAACGGTCCAGTCCGCCACGTCGGACAATCTGTCCGAATACACCCCCGTCGGCAAAGCGTATCCAGACGTCAGCACGGGGCGCCGGCTGGCGTTGGCCAAATGGATAACCAGACCAAACAACCCTCTTACGGCGCGTGTGGCGATCAATCACATCTGGCTACGTCATTTTGGCGCACCGTTGGTTGCAAACACCTTCGACTTCGGCCTTCGTTCCACGCGTCCCATCCACGCAGATCTGTTGGATTGGCTGTCCGTCGAATTGATTGAACAACGATGGAGCATGAAACACATCCATCGCTTGATGGTCACATCGCGCGCTTACCAGCGATTGTCGGCTGCCGATCAGGCTTTGACGACGGTGAATCAAAAAATTGACCCCGACAATTCATTGTATTGGCGGGCCAACGCTCGGCGGCTGGATGCAGAAGTGATTCGCGACAGCATGCTGTTCGTCGCCGGCAACTTAGATCTGCAACAGGGCGGCGCGGACATCGATTACGCCTCCGGGGAAACGGTAACGCGACGAAGCGTCTATTTTCGCCATGCCTATGAAAAACAGATGACGATGTTGGTGTTGTTCGATGCGGCCGGGCCGAACGAATGCTACCGCCGATCCGAAAGTATCATCCCACAACAGGCGCTAACGCTTGCCAACAGCCCGCTATCAATTTCCCAGTCGCGAACGCTGGCGCATGAGCTGTCAGTCGAAGCGGAAGACGGTGCGGATCCTGAGTCGCGGTTTATTCGACTCGCGTTCCGTCAGATTTTGGCCAGACCGCCTTCGGTCGACGAGTTGGCCGTTTGCAGATCCTTCCTGGCGAAACAAACAGCCCTGCTGTCAGCACCAGACAATCTGTCCGAATTCGGTGGCAAAATCGATTCGAGTGTTGATGCCTCCGCAGACCCACACATGCGGTCGAGGGAAAATATAATCCACGTTTTGATCAATCACAACGACTTCGTCACCGTTCGATAGAGAGATCACAAATGACGCCCTATGAATCAACGCGACGAAGTTTCCTGTCCGAAATGGGACTCGGGTTTGGCACTCTGGCGGCCGCCAGTTTGTTACAGCAAGAAGCCCAGGCAAATGTGGCATCACAAATCGAGCGATTGGCTCCCCGAGCCAAAAGCGTGATTTGGTTGTTCATGATTGGCGGGGCCAGCCACATGGAATCTTTTGATCCCAAGCCCGCGCTGACAAAGTATGCGGGAAAGACGATCGAAGAAACGCCGTACAAAGACGTCTTGTCGTCTCCCTACTTGGAAAACGAACGCGTCGTCGCCTTCGATCCCAACAACGGTTTTATTCGCAATGAGCTGTATCCGCTGCAAGTTTCGTATCGCAAATGGGGACAGAGTGGGCTGGAGATCAGCGATTGGTGGCCCCACGTGGCGGCGCAAGCGGACGACCTGTGCCTGGTCCGTTCCGTTTGGACCGAAGACAGCAATCACGGGGCGCAGTTACAGTTTCATACCGGGCGGCACCGAATCGACGGGTTCTTTCCCACCATCGGATCATGGGTGAATTATGGCTTGGGATCGTTGAACGAAAACTTGCCCCAGTTTGTCGTCATGGGGCAACCGATTGCCGATTGCTGTGGAGGCATGGAGGCGCATCGGGCGAACTATCTGGGGCCTCAATATGATGGAGTCCCCCTGAAAATCGATCCCGCCGATCCGCTGCCCTACGCCAAGCCGGCCAAAGGTGTCTTTCGCGAGGAACAGTCCGGTGAGTTTGACTTGCTGCGGAAATTGAATCTCATCACCGCCGAAAAGTACCCCGATGACGACGACATCCGGGCGCGGATTCGTTCGTATGAACTCGCGTTTCGGATGCAGATGGCCGTTCCCGATGTCGTACGTTTTGATGACGAGACCCAAGCGACACATCAACAATACGGATTGGATCGTCCCGAAACACGCAGCTTTGGCCAACAAATGCTCGCCGCCCGCCGCCTTGTTGAACGGGGCGTACGGTTCGTCCAGGTCTATCACGGCAGCAGCGGTGGCGCGGGTCAGTGGGACGCCCACAAAGGGCTCAAGACCAGTCACACGAAGCTGTGCAAACAAGTCGACAAGCCCATCGGTGCGTTGCTTGCCGACCTCAAACAGCGTGGGATGTTGGATGAAACCCTGGTCGTCTGGGGCAGCGAATTCGGCAGAACGCCCGGATCCCAACATGCCGACGGCCGCGATCATCATCCGTACGGTTTCACGGTATGGATGGCAGGCGGGGGAATCAAAGGCGGCATCGCCCACGGCGCAACCGACGAAATCGGATTCCATGCCGTCGAAAACCGTCACTATGTCACCGACATTCACGCCACAGTCCTGCACCAGCTCGGACTCAATCCACGCGACCTTGCCGTCGAAGGCCGAAAACGGCTTGAGAAAGAGTTCGGCCAGCCGATCCGCGACGTGATCGCATAACGAACCGTGTAATCAGTCGACGGCGAGTGCTTTGCCAAATCTTGGTTTAAGGGTTCGACGGACCTCCAGTCCGTCGATCGATGTCGGCTTCTGACGAACTGGAGGTCCGCCAGTACAAGTCCCGCTACCCCAAAATCAAACGTTAACGAACCACTAAGGGCAACATTGGTTCGAAGCGAGTCAGACGGCGCTGCAGGCTGATTTGTCCGAAACACCGGAATCGAGAATGTAATTCAATCAAGGTAAAGCCGATTCCAAACCTCGGTTTTATTGTAATACAACAATTATTTATTGACAAACGATAAATTCAGGCCAAGATACGAAACGTCGCATGAGCTTTCCGGCAGGCTGTCTTCGGCCTCATGGTTTCGCGTCATGCCCAAAGTTCGACCAGCTTGCGGACGCATGAAATCTGCTTAGAACAGGCGGGCAGGTCCAGCAGATCGGCGCCTGTTTTCGTTCAGTTCGCCTGTTTTCGTTCAGTTCGATTGAATCTCGTAATGTGGCATGTGGCGCCGGGAGTGCCATCAATGAGAAGAAGTTCAACGGTGTTTCTTCAGATCGTCATTGTGTTCATCGGCCTTGGCGTCCTTGCTTTCATGCTTGGTGAACCCCATCTCGAAGGCAGGAACGAACACGCCACATTCTTTGAGATTTATTTCAAAGATCCATTTTTAGCATATGCCTATGTCGCATCGATTTCTTTTTTCGTGGCACTCTATCAGGCATTTAAGTTGGTCGGATATGCCGGACAGAATCAGGTGTTCTCAAACTCGGCGGTAAAGTCGCTTCGGACGATTCGGTATTGCGCGCTATCGATGATTGGATTTGTCGTCGTTAGCGTTATTTTCATGCTCGACGGCGACCTCGACGACAGGCCACCGGGAGTTGTCATTCGTGCGGTCATCACGTTTGGCTCGACCATCGTTGCCGCCGTGGCCGGGATGTTTGAACGGATCCTTCAAAATGCGGTTGATATTAAATCCGAGAACGACCTAACGGTATGACGGGCCCAACATGGCAATCAACATTAACATCGACGTCATGTTGGCGAAGCGAAAAATGAGTGTCACCGAACTTGCCGAACAGGTCGGCATCACGATGGCCAACATTTCCATCTTGAAAAACGGCAAGGCAAAGGCGATTCGCTTTTCGACGCTGGAAGCGATTTGCAAAGCACTCGAATGCCAGCCCGGCGATATTCTGGAAATTAAGATGGAACCTGACGGCGACGACGCACCTGAATCGGCCCCGTGCAAAGGCTCAGCCGACCCAGGGCATCGCGAAGCCTAAGGCATAACAAGCACTTCGTCATGAATCGTCGTGGTTCCTCGAACGGCAAATGTCATCCGACCAGGCCCAGAACCGGTCGTTCCATACCTCGCCCTATTTTTTTGCTTCCTGCTTGGCGAGATGCCTAGCAAGTTCGGTGAGCGAAATGCGTTTGTCTTTATCCTCATCAGCACTTTTCAAAATCGATTTTGCCAACTGACCACTTGTCGGCGTCTCATACAACTCCGTTTCGTCGATAAAGTTGCTTCGATCTTTGTCGTGCCTGGTCAACAACTTCCGTGCTTCGGTGAGTTCATCGTCATTGAACCCTAATGATTTACGATTCTCGATCATCGTTTGCTGAACTTCGCTTTGCGTCAATCGTCCGTCGTTGTTCTTGTCCAGCGATTGGAGCGGGTTCGAATTTGCAACGCCGCCAACAACGTTTGCGGCACTTGCGAACTCGATTTCATCAATCGTGCCATCAGAGTTGGCGTCGTAGCGTTCGAACAACGTACGCACTTGAGCCAAATCCGATTTGCTCATCCCCGATTCGCGCCGATGCTTTGCCAAGAGCGTCGCGATTTCCAGGATCCCCACTTTGCCATCTTTGTTCTCATCGAAATCGGACGCCGGCAATGGCAAGAAGGCTCCCTTTTGTTCGTCTTTATCCAGTTTTTGATCATTGTCCTTGTCAAACTGTTTGACGGTTCGAATCGCGGTGACTTGATCGACTTGTTCGATTCCCATCTCGCGACGCAATCCGGCCATGAATGCGAAACGATTGGCGATCTCAGCGAGCGTGATCACACCGTCATGGTTGGTATCAAACTCTTCCGGATCGCTGGGCCAACCGTTGGCGATTTCATCGGGATCAAGTTGCCCGTTGTCGTTCTCGTCATGTCGACGCATAAAGACCTTGGCATTGTTGATGGTTTGTTGGGTCACCCCCGATTCGTCTCGCTGTTTCGCAAAGCGGACTGCCAATTCCAAATGAGTAAGCTTGCCGTCTCGGTTGAGGTCAAATTCTTTGATCTCGTCTTTCCAACTGATTCGTTGTTGTTCGTCCTTGTCGATGAATCCATCTTCGTTCGGGTCGTAGACCGTCATTGATCGAGTCGCATCGGTCAAATCGATCGGCGCAAGGACCAAGGAATAAAGATCTGTTTTTTCATCACCGAGAATCTGTGCCGTCGCCCTGTTTGCAGAAAATATCGTGTTCGCCAGAAAGACGTTGCATAGCACGAGCAACATCGGAGTAAAGACGCTGGTGGGCTTCACAGACATGACACACCTCGATAGATGACGGAGTAGAGCAGCGAATCAGCCACCCCAGGATTCTAACGTCACGTTTTCCCGCTGTCTTCACAGGCCGCTGGTTTGCGAACCTTCGCCCCAACCGGCAGGTCCGTTTCCCACAAAGTGACTTTCGTGAGAATGGTGGACGGTGCCGTTGAGTGACATACAATAATTACGTGACATACAATGATTAAACGGTTACGGGAGACCGCATGGCAACGGCCAACTGATGCGTCCGCCCTGGCATCGGCCCCCTGAAAAACCTTCAAGAGAACCAAGTCATGTCCGCTGCGATCAAATTTGCCCCCCATTACACGATCGAAGACTACCGACTTTGGGAGGGCAAATGGGAACTTTGGAGCGGTATCGCAATCGCAATGACACCCAGCCCTTTCGGGCGTCACCAGGCTCTACTGGCGTCCCTATTAACCGCTTTTCGTGTTGGCATTGAACAACAGAACTGTCGTGCCACCGCCTTGGCCGAGCTTGATTGGATCGTGAGCGACGACACTGTCGTTCGTCCGGATATGATCGTGGTTTGCGGCGGTGCTCCAGACCGATATCTGGAAAGCCCGCCAGCCTTGATTGCCGAAGTTCTGTCGTCATCAACACGTCAAAACGACTTGACGTACAAACGAGAGCTTTACGCAAGCCAAGGCGTACAAACTTATCTGATTGCCGACCCGGAAAACAAATCCATCCAACAGCTCACGCTTTCTGCATCTGGCGGCTATGAATCGATTGATGCCCCTGCGCGGCTAAGGCTGGTTCTCTGCGGCGATTGCAAAATTGACATCGATTCCGCAAAACTCTTTCTCGACTGATCTTAGAGCATTTTCAAAAAAGACATGGAATGTCGCCGGACACTCCGTGGCCGGTTTGGCCGACCTCGGAGAGTTCGGCGACAAACTACAAGAATTTTGAAAATGCTCTAGCAGCGCCAAAACCAACAAGCATCATAGGGGCCGGTCTTGGAATCAGCGCCGGATTGGATTGCGAATCGCGTTTTAGTGATTCTTGAAATCCAGCCCCGCCAGCTTGATCTTGTTTTCACGCATGTAGCTGTGACATTCGACGCAGCGAACGGTCAGCGCGACGTATGCTAGTGCGGCGCGATGGATGTCTTTTGCGTCGGCTGATTTTTCGACCGAGTCACAGGCGCGGCGAAAATCTTCGCTCTGCTTGCGGTACTCTTCGGTTTGCACCACGTTCCAACCGGCTTCCATGCTTAACAGGCGAAGCGATCGGGCGTTGCTGGCGATCTTGTCGAACTGCTCTAACGTTAATCCTTCCAAGATGTTTTTCGCTCGATCAAGTTTACGCCGCATCAACGGCGCGACGTTTTCCGGTGCGACACCATCTTCGCCCAGCGGATTCTGGGCGGGTGAACTGCCCGGCTGAACCAACAAAACCGTCATCAACACGACAAGGATAGAAGCTCGATACATCAATTTATCCAGTTGCGGGGAAAGCGTAAAAGTTTAACGGACCAAAGTGGTCGGCGAATCAATCTTCGCCACCACCACGCAATGGCAGGACCGATTCGATCTCGTCCAAGACTCGCTGCTCGGCGGGACAAATCTTTCCGACCCCCAGCACACCGCCGGAGGCCTTGGCAACCTCTTCGGCCTGCGCCACCAACCGTGAACGCAGCTTGTCGGCGGTTGTCGGCGGCAACGAAGCGTGAAGCGTGGCAGCATACTCTTTCCAGATCTGCCACAGCTCGCGTGGCGGACGTGTATGCAGCCATTGTTCCAACAACCGAAAGGCCAGCGGATTCGAGTCAACGCCGCGACGCAGCGCCGCACTGACAACCCCCTGACGCTCTTCCGGCGAAACCGTTCCACTGGCCCACGCGACGAAGACAATCGGAGTCAGCGTCAGCGCTGCAACATTTGAGGCGTCGATGCCAGCGTCCATCAAATGCCGGGCAATCTTGTCGTCGTGTACGCCGGTTACCTCGGTCAACTCCTCCAAACGGTGCATCTTCTGTTCTTCGTCGCGGAGATTCCTCAGCAACTCCTGATCGACACGCTGAAAGTACTGATCTTCCAAAGCTCGACCGCGACGGTGGATCGCGTCCAACTCAATCATCGCAAGGTACCTCATTTAACAGGGCTGCCTAACATGCCACTTTATTTCTCTTTCTCTCACCCGCCAAACGGCCCAACGGAAATTGGCACTGGGTTTCAGGCAAAATCCGCGAGGAGGCTGCGAGGTCAGGGAGGGCTACGTTGCAAACGGGATGCCGATTGTGCGACGTTCAAGGAGTGTTTAGCGTTCGACCAGCCTGCCAATACGATGCGAATGCCTCGTTCCAACTGAAAACTAGGGTTTCGATGGTAGTGGAAGTCGTCAAGACTTTCGGAGATTCCTGGTTCCACCACGAAACTCTTGACGAGTTCCACTACCGAAAAATCGAATTGGTACAAAGCACCAGCCGATCAAAGTGGAGCGATTGTTCGCAGGCTAAGTCGCTGGACGTTTTCATGGCGCGCGGGTGAGCCCACTGCGATGCCAGCATGTGCGATGATGCACATTTCCGTTTTTCGGGTGTGCGGCAAAGCGTCACGGCAGTTGTGCGATTAGCGGCGTTTCGCCGCTATCGCCTCCAGTTTTGGATTTGACTCTCTGCCTCTGGCACTAAATTTGTTAAAAGCGGGCCTGTCGCGATCGTATCTGTTTGTGATCGCATGGAATTCCCAGACCAACATGAATGCCGCTGATGGATACGCAGGTTGCGAATCATTCGGAACAATCCGATGCCACTGACGACACAACGAACCAACGCTCGCCAGTATTGGAATCATTTAGTTACGACGATGGGATCGTCCGTCTGTTCGCCACCGCGACGATTGTGTGGGCGCTTGTGGGGACACTTGCGGGCCTGATCGTTGCTCTGTTGTTGGTGATGCCGTCGCTGACGGCGGGTTTGCCGTGGCTTTCATTCGGCCGATTGCGGCCGCTGCACACCAACGCGGCGATCTTCGCC
>JAGQPO010000050.1 GCA_020426665.1 Planctomycetales bacterium | reverse complement strand
CATCACCGATGGCAAAGATGTTGTCTTTTACCGTGGTTTGAAGTGTTGCCTTATCAGTTGGGACGTAATTCAAATCGTCACCAAATCCCGACCGGGCAATTGATTCATCTCCCATGTTGGTGGGGATCGTCACCAGCAGGTCGTAATCGACTTCTTGACCTCCGTAGTCGATCAGCTTTTTGTTTTCGTTGTCAATCTTCTCAATCGCAAAGTCGCTGACGATCCGAATGTTCTTGTCGACAAGCAGGTGGCCAAGTTTTTCTGTAGCCGTGGGCTTCGTAAACGCCCCACTTAGCGGAGTCACAAACGTGATTTCGACGCTGTCACGCATGCCTTTTTCATGAAAGAAAGAGTCTGCCAAAAACGCAAACTCTAACGGTGCAACGGGGCATTTGATCGGCATCTCGCACAGATGCACGACAAGCTTTCCTCCCGTCCAGGTTCGCAGCTTGTTACGTAACGCTTTCGCACCTTCAAAGGTATAGAAGTCGAAGATGTCTTCACGCCATCCAGGACCCAACATCCCTTCGGTCTCTTGTGGAGCGATCTGGCATCCAGTTGCGATGATCAATACGTCGTAATCAATGGTTTCGCCGTCGGCCAATGTGACCGAATCTGAATCGGGTGTGATTCGATCAATACCCTTTTTGATCAACTGCACACCGGCCGGGATGAACTTCTTGATCGGTTTTCTGATTTGCTTCGGAGTGTATTGGTCGAACGGCAGCAACAGAAAACCCGGTTGGTAGTAGTGGGTCTCTTGCTGGTCAACAATCGTGATCGACCATTCGTCGCTATCCAACCTAGGACGTAAGTGATTGGCCATCATTGTCCCAGCCGTTCCGGCGCCGAGTATCAACAAGTGTTTCATGATTCGCCTCAATGACTTCGGAATGAATCGACCACCGAGCACACGGCCACCGTGCATCCGTTCAGTGAATTTTCGAGAGTGTTATTGAATGTCGCCGGACACTCCGTGGCCGGTTTGTCCGACCTCGTAGAGTTCGGCGACAGAGATGTTGATGATTGCCGATGCGAAGAACCACCGATTGCAAGCCGAGTGCCAAACGGAAAAAGTCGAAACGGAGCTCTGATACAACCAGAAGCGCGCGATGACGCGCACACGGGGTGAGGGCAAACGAGGTTGCTGGGGAGTCATGTGCCGTTTGAGCACAGCGTCAGTCCGATGTAACGCCAGTCCGATCCAGCTTCTATCCGATGCAAATCTGTCCAGAACATCGCCACGGTCGATAATTGCTCAGCGATCAGACGTTCTGCCCTGCGCTGCCCTCAAAAACTTCTGGAGCATTCGTGGTCTAGGACATAAGGACGACCACAGATTCTTCTGCAGAGCCAAAAACTAATCTGTTCGCGGCATTGTTCGCGGCGTTGTTCACAGCATTGTCACCGACCGCGGTCAGATTTTGACAAAGATTCGTTTGCGGTACAGCCACAGCAGCACGCCGAACATCACCGCCAATGTAGCCGCACCGGAAAGTTGCGGAACAAACGTCTGCCCCAGAATCGCAAAGGGAGTTTCGCCGAAGTGCCGCAACAACATGGCGCGAATCGGTGATTCGACGGTCCAGCTCATTACATAGATCAAAATCGAATTCGACCCGATCACGATAAACGGAAATGCCCAACGATTCCATTTGCCGGCGTCACAGATCAGGTGCAGTGCTGCCAGCCAAAACAGGCAACAGCCGCCACTCCACAGCGCAAAACTGGGGGTCCAAATTCGTTTGACCAATGGACAAAGATCCATCCAGTCAAGCAACCACCCGCCGGCCAGAGCGATGACGATTGCCAAACCAAACCGCGACATCCGCTGTCCGAGCGACAGCGGCGCCATCAACCACACTCCCGCCAACAACCCGGTCAGCATCGTTGCCATCGTCGGAACGAACGACAGCGTCGAATATCCGCCGCGGTTAAATTCAAAGGGAGCTTCACGTGGGAACAGGTTCAAATACCAGCGATCAAATTGCCACGAGAGGTTACTGTTCTTGTTCCATCGCGACGCAAAACCGTCATGATGATGCGGCCAGTCCGCCGGCACACCGACGCTTGGGTAATCAAAGTCCGGCGGCGGTGCCGGCGATACGGCGAATGCCAACCAAAATAAAACCAGAATTCCAACTGTCGTCACATAGTGAATCCACCGGGGACCCAATGCGATCACGAACACAAAAAAGTAACCGAGTCCGATTTGGGTCAGAGTGTCTTCGAACGTGAACACAGTGCGGTCACTATGCAACGACCGAAGCACAATGCCGGTAATGACTAATACGGCTGCACGCCAAGCGGCATGGGCCAACAAACGGAACGTCGAACCGCCGCGACTGAGACGACTGGCGATCGAAAACGGCATTGACACGCCGACCAAGAAGGTAAAACCCGGTTGAATCAAATCGTGCAGCGAGCAACCTTCCCAGGCAACGTGTGTTGTGTGAAAACGAATCCACTCCAGCAACCGGTTGCCCGGAAAATGCTCCGCCAATTCAGCCAGATGCATGACTTCGGCCAGCATCAAAAACATCACCATTCCACGAAAAACATCGATACTCGCTTTTCGCGATGTTGGCTTGGCGGCCCCGTCGGATTGGGCAGAATCCGTCGCGACGTCACGAGGTTGGGAGGGCGGGGTTTGGTTCATACAACTGGATTGCGCCGAAGAAGTAATGGGAGGCGATGATTCTAGCCCTGATGGTACGCGAGCACAAAGGAAGTGGAATTCGCTGACTTTGGGCGATCGGCTCGAAATGATAAAGTGGACCGTCCAGCCGGAGTCGATTTTGCGCGACTGAACCCTGCGATTCCGAACGGATTTCGTGTTGCTCGGCCGGGGCAGGACTGCAAGCGACTGAATTCTGCAAGAATATCTGTGACACAGGACGCGTCACTGTGTGTTGTAGATAGGAGGAATATCGTGCAGGGTCCCGAAACACGACAGTCACTGTTGGCCAGCTTGAACGAACCGGCTTCGGATGAGGCCTGGGCGGACTTTGACTGCATTTACCGTCCCTTGGTGATTCGGGTCGCACGGGCAAAGGGTTTACAACATGCCGACGCTGACGATTTGGCGCAACAGGTGCTGGCCGTCGTCAGCAATGCGATCGCCTCGTTCGATCCCAATGCGGACGGTTCGTTTCGATCCTGGTTATTCACGATCACCAGAAATTTGGTTGTCAATCATCTGACGCGCGGGCCGTTGTCGGGAAAAAGGGGACCGATCGGTAGCGGCGACAGTGACGTGCAGCGGATGTTGTTGCAACATCCGGCGGCCGAGGACAATACCGCGACGTTGTTCGGATTGGAGTACCGTCGCAGTCGGTTTCAACAGGCCGCCAGGAAGTTGAAGTCGCAGTTCAGTGAAGACACATGGCACGCATTTTGGGCAACGGCGGTTCTGGGAAATCGTATCGAGGAAGTTGCCACACAACTGGGGAAAACGTCAGGCGCAATTCGGATGGCTCGCTGCCGCGTCCTGGCAGCGATTCGTCAGGAAGTATCAACCGATGAAGCAGAAAACTAAAATGATTGCACGCAATCACTACGACGACGAAACATTGAATCGACTACTGTTGGATCGGCTTGGTGAGTCGGACGGCGAAGTCGCGCGGCACGTGGAGTTTTGTGAAACGTGTCAGATGCGGATGGAATCGATTTCTCAAGACGGTATGACTTGGGAAGAAGTCAGCCGGATGCTGTTGCCGGAGGACGAATTAAACGCGTTGCAATCAACTGTGCCCTCAGCAGATGAAAGCAGTCATCTTCGCCAGTCCACGAAGGGTTTTCTGGAACCGTCCGACCACCCCGATTCTTTGGGCCGTTTTGCACGCTATGAAATCATGGAGTTGCTGGGACGCGGCGGGATGGGAATCGTGATGCGCGGCTACGATACGCAACTGAATCGCAACTCGGCGATCAAGGTCTTGGCACCGGAGCTGGCGAGCAGTGCCGCGGCGCGAAGGCGGTTCTTTCGAGAAGCCAAAAGTGCGGCGGCGGTTGTGCACCCGCATGTTGTCCCAATTCAAACCGTCGATGAACACAGCGGTTTGCCATACCTGGTGATGCCGGTCGTCGAAGGACAAAGTCTTCAACATCGGGTCGACCAAGAGGGGCCGCTTCGTATTGTCGAGGCGGTTCGTATCGCTGCCCAAGTCGCCGAAGGTCTTTCTGCCGCCCATGAACAAGGGTTGGTCCACCGCGATATCAAGCCCGCTAACGTGCTGCTGGAAAATGGCCTCGAACGTGTCCAGATCACCGATTTCGGGTTGGCCCGCGCCATCGACGACGCCTCGATGACGCGCAGCGGTGTGATTGCCGGAACTCCGCAATACATGTCGCCCGAGCAGGC
>JAGQPO010000049.1 GCA_020426665.1 Planctomycetales bacterium | reverse complement strand
CGGAGAGACTCGGCTACGTGGCTTGGCGGCAGAATCGCAACTTTATACGGCGAAACGGTTGATGACGTGGATTGGTGGCGATTTGCGAGAAGTGTTTTTCTTGCCCACAGATTTAGCGGAAGCGCCAACTCTTGTTAGACTGTTCAGCCATGATGCTCTATCAATTGATCGGGAGCGGCAAGCCGAATTCGGTGACTGTTGTGGTTGAATCAACCCGTCATATCAATCTACCCAAGTAAGACCTGTGCAAATCAGTCAGCCGTCTGAATCTGTCGCGTTTCCCGTTTTATTTCGGTCAACGATTGTTGTGTTGGCGATTCTTTTTAGTTCTTCCGACTCAAAAGCATTCCGACACGATGAAACAGTTGCGTCAGTGGATCACCACCAATTGGGCGGAGTCGGCACCGACAAAGTCACGTTTCCGTTTTGATCCAGAAACATTCACTTGGACAAACAAGACCAGCGGAGTCGTGACGAGAGGAGCGGATGAATGAATCGTTTACGAAGCATTGTTCTGTCAAGTCTGGGTTTGTTCCTGTGCTCCGTTGGCATCGGCATTTCGACAGCCTCTGGGGCGGAGTTGGATTTTGGCGAGGTGCGAGCGTACCTGGATCAAGCAATTGACGAAAAAATCGTGGCGGGCGGAGTGGTGCTGGTCATGCATCACGACGAAATTGTGTTCGAGACGGGATTTGGGTACGCCGACATCCAGAAAAAGACGCCGTTTCAGGTCAGCACTCCTGTTGTCATCGCATCGATCAGCAAGCCGATGCTGGCAACGGCTGCATTTCGGCTAGCAGAGTCTGGTAAGTTGCAGATGAACGTTCCAATATCGAAGTATTTGCCGGAATTCGGAACATTAAAGCTTGAATCGGGCTCTGACGTCTCGCGAGCACCGACAATGATTGAGCTGTTTACGCACACGTCAGGAATGCGAAGCGATTATGCAGTCGGTGGGCGTCCCTGGTTTGCCGACTGGACCAAGAATCAGCCGCTTTCATTTGTGGTTGCAAAGTACGCGCGAGATTTTCGGCTTCGGTCGGAACCGGGAACACGTTTCGCCTACAGCGGGATTGGCACTGACGTTGCCGCACGTGTGATGGAAGTTGCCGACGGAAAATTCCGCGATGAAATCTTGATCCAAGAAGTCTGCATTCCACTTGGAATGGATCATACAAGCTACCGAAGCGAAGTGAGTGCAACGACCGAGACGTCGATGCCAAAACGTTATTATCGTGCCAAGGATGGGAGGTTACTGGTACAGCGTCAACGCGACTTGCCAGCGCCCAATCGGTACAGCGCCTCCGGCGGGTCAATCGTCTCAACAGCCGGGGATCTTGCGAAATGGTTAACGATGTATCGCGATGGCGGGGTTCATCACGGCAGACCGTTCCTGTCGGAAGAGTCATATCGAGCAATGATGATTTCAGCGAACGTCGGCAAGGCTGCACAAGGAGGTTTTTTCATTCGCGAGACAGGTGCCGACGGCAAACCAAAGGTGATTGGACATACCGGGTCGAGCGGCACCAGCGTCTGGATCGATTTTGATCACGATGTGATTGGAATCATGTTGACGCAAACCGCGGCAAAGGACAGCCTTGGATTCCGAGCCGAATTGGAAAAACGAATCCACCAATGCTTTACAATGCAATTACAGTAACAGAATGTCGTTGATGAAAAGGTATTCCTATCGAAGTGTCCGACTCGGTCACTTTTCCTCCAACAAACATGACACGATGAGAGCATTTTCTTTGATGGCCCGGGCTGCTTTGGCCGCAGCTTTGGTTTTTACCGGAGCAAGTCTTTTCGCCGATGAACCGGTGCCGCCGAAGGGGTTTCGGGCAATCTTTAACGGGAACGATTTGACCGGGTGGCATGGGTTGAACCCTCATCAGTCGGTCAAGCTTGAGGGCGATAAAAAGGCGGCGAATCTTGCTCAACAACGCGAAGAGTTCCCCGATCACTGGAGAGTTGAAAACGGCGAATTGGTCAATGACGGCCATGGCCCGTACGCTACAACAGATGAAGAATTTGGCGACATCGAATTGCATCTCGAATACAAAACGGTTGCCCAGGCCGACAGCGGGATCTACTTGCGTGGCACACCGCAAGTGCAGATTTGGGACTGGCACCAGACCTTTGATCCGAAACGGCCGACGCGACGACCGCACTTGGGATCCGGCGGACTGTTCAACAACTCCCCCGATACGATCGGACGCGATCCGTCGGTTCTGGCCGATAAACCGCTGGGGCAATGGAACCAGTTCCGCATTCGCCAAATTGGCGCGAGAACTTGGGTCTGGCTGAATAACAAAGCCGTGGTCGAGGGGGCGGTGATGGAGAATTACTGGGACCGCACGTTGCCGCTGCCCGAGAAAGGCCCAATCATGTTGCAAACGCATGGCGGCGAGATTCGTTGGCGAAATATTTTCGTGCGCGAAATTGGCGACAAGGAAGCCGAACGGTTGACCGCTGCCAGTCCGTTGATTCCAAATCCAACCGAGTTCGACGTCGCCTACGGAGATCACCCCAAGCAGAAATTGCATTTTTGGAAAGCGGATTCAGACCAACCAACGCCGGTGCTGTTTTTCATCCACGGCGGTGGGTGGATGGCCGGAGGTCGAATGAGTGGGCTGAGTGGAATGTTACAGGAGATCCTTGATGCCGGTATCTCGGTGGTGTCGGTCGAGTATCGTTTCATTCCAGAGGCGACGGCCGATGGAGTTGTACCGCCGGTCAAAGGACCGCTTCATGATGCGGCCCGTGCATTGCAGTTGGTTCGCAGCAAGGCGAAGGAGTGGAATATTGACAAAAATCGAATCGGTGCATCTGGCGGTTCGGCGGGAGCCTGTTCCAGTTTGTGGTTGGCATTCCATCCCGAGATGGCCGACCCGGACAGCGATGATCCCATCGCTCGCGAATCGACGCGACTTTTTTGCGCTGCCGTTCGTGGTGCCCAAACGACGCTTGATCCAAAGCAAATGAAAGATTGGACACCGAACAGCCGTTACGGTGGGCACGCCTTTGGATTTGCCGGTGACAAGGCAAGCAATCTTTCGCAATTCGACGAATTCTACGCGAAGCGGGACACCATCATCCCGTGGATCGACGAGTACTCGCCTTATGCACTTGTCAGCAGCGATGATCCGCCGGTGCATCTGTTCTATTCTGCCGCGCCAGCGTTGGGCCAACCCGAAAAGGACCCCACCCACACCTCCAACTTTGGCGTGAAATTGCAAGAGCACTGCCAAAGCGTTGGCGTGGCGTGCGAGCTTGTCTACCCGGGCGCGCCCGATGTCACGCACGCAACAACGACGGAATATCTGATTAAGACGTTGAAGACCCCGTAGCCGTCGGATCGGCATGGTTGCACTGCTCGTTCAAGCACTGCTCGTTCAAGCAGTGGCGCAAGATCGAATCGATTTCCAACATGAACTCCGGGGTCCACCAGGAGTGGAAGTGATCCTTTGCCCGTTTGATGTTGCGTTTTTCCTTTCGGGCAAGTTTTCGAAATCGCTTAGCGGAACGTCGTCGTCGTTCTGCCTTGGCGAGTTGCTTCAGCCGTGAACTGGCAATCGAGTGGTCGTTCAACTCACCGAGTACGTCTTGTGTTTCGCACACAATCGGATAGATCGATTTGCGAAGTTCCTTCGGTAAGACGTCGCTGAGAAGTTCGATGGTATAACGCAGTTTTTTGGCCTGGATGCGAAACCGATGCAAGTCCTGGACGTCGTCCAATTTGTGGTCGACGGATTGGATAAACTCGCTTACTTGTTCATGAATGGCCGAGTGTGCAAACTGCTTGAGATCCAATTCCACTGGTCCGCCGATTGACAGCAGCAGATTCAGAGTCTGTTGTTCCAGCAGTCCGCTTTCAACGAATTCATCGTTCAATTGAAGGATCGACTGTTGACACTTTTTTCTCGCCTCCCGGAGACGTCGCAGCAATCGTTTGGGACGCCCGGATCCGGATTCTTGGTAACGGAGAATCATGACATCCAGGTCGCGCGCCGCTCCCACGGTTTTACGCACTCGCTTCATCCGTCGGGCGAACCAGCGGGCTTGTTTGCGGGGCAAAACACCTTCGTACAACTGAATCGCTGCGAGCACCCGCCTTGTGCTGACGCGCAATCGGTGAACGTATTCCAATGATTCATCGGAGCACAGAGCGGCCATCGCGAGGTAGTGGCCGACGGCCGCGATCCGTACTTCCAATGTGATTCGCGCAGCAGTTGATACACACCCATCGGTGTTTCGCAAATCAATCCATTTACCGAGATCAGCGGTCTTGTCATCCGTCTGATCGATGTGCTGGTCGGTTTTCGGAGTGACAGAGACTTTGGAGCTCATCGGCGGCGTTTGTAACCGGGATATCGTTTCACCAGTCCGGCAAAAATGAAGGTCGCCATTCCAATGGGTGGTGTTAAGAAGCGTGGATTATAGCTACGAGGCGTGCCATGCGGCGCGCCGTTTTGATCGTAAACAGCTCGGTACGTGCGATTTCGGCATCGGCTTCGGGGGCGTTGGGGCGTTCCATCCGATTCTGCGAGCAAAGCATGTGCCGCATGACTCATCGAATTTGAAGCTACGGCTCCGTCAGCGTTTGATTGGTACTCTGGTTGCAGGTTGGCGTACCGCAGCAAAGTTTCTTAATGATCCCAACCTCGGAGCCGGCCCCATGCGATTTATCAAAACCGTGGCCTTGATCGTGTTAGCAACCTTGGCGGTTTCGGTCATCCCAGTTCGATCACAGGAAACCGATGCACAGGATGCCGAAATGCAAAAGAAGCTTGAGTATTCCAAGCAAATCTTGGATGGCTTGGTCACTGAAGATTTTGACAAGATATTAAAAGGTGCGAAGTCATTGAACGAATTCGGCAAACGAAAGTGGATTGAGAATGATTCTCTGGCCTATCGCACTCAAAACCAGGTGTTTTGGTTTACGACCGGGGCACTGGTGATGGCCGCCGAAGAAAAGAACATTGACAGTGCGACATTGTCTTACACGCAAATGACACACAGTTGTGTCAACTGTCACAAGACATTGCGGCGGCAGTGAATGTATGTAACGACTATCACAATACCATTGCGCACTACGAATAGAAGTCAGGTGGCAAGTTATTGAAGATCCGCTGGCCGTTGTCTGATCGGTTCGGCTTTCCGCCCAGCACCGCGCTCTTCAATGCCCTGCGCACCGACTCGTTTGCGTGCGGAGGTGACGGATGATTCAGCAGTGATTGCAGTTTGCCGTCGGCGGGCGCTCCCGATGTGAACTGGCCGGCCGAGAATCGAGAGTTATTTTTGTAAACTCGTGGATTTCCGTTGCGCCAGGTGAATTGAAAATCGTAGTCCAGATTCCACGTGACATGTCCCAGGTGATGGAAGTCACCTTTCGGGTCACGTGCCGTCAAGACGGTCCAGAAGGTCCGCTTGTCAATGTGATCAAGCTTGGTTGCGTGTCACTGCAAATCCAATACCGCAATTCGCTAGTTGCAGCATCACCAGCCGAAAGCGCCAGCGATCGATTCCGCGGTATTCACATCGAACCGTCGCTCTACCGCACCAGTCCGCGGTAAGGCATCGGCCCGATGGTGTTCGGTTGATAGTTTGCCGGAGCTTGATAGCTCGCCGGCGCGACGGCTTGAGTGCCTCCAGCCGAAAGCGTGGTCAAATCAACCGCGTTACTTGCAGATTGCGGCATGACAAACAGGTTGGGATCACCGCTTAAGATTTGATTGACCGAATAGATTCCCACATCGATGCGCATTTCCAACGGTTGCCCGTTGATGGGATTCAGCGCAAACTTGACCGAATGAGGTAACGCGCAATTCTGCTCGACATAGAATTGGTGATTCGACGCGTGGCTTTCGGCGATTAGGGCGCCGGTGGGAGAATACAATAATTGATCGGTTACGTGTCCGCCGGCGGCATCGATGTAGCAAACGCGTTGATACGTGCCGGACGGCAGGGGAAGCACGCTGCGAATTTCAAGTTTTCCGTCGGGGCGTAACACTGGACCACGGACGACGTTTGCCGGATCAATTTGGACCAAACCCAGTGCGTCAGTGATCCAGTTGGGATCGACCGGCAAGATGGCGCGATTGAGTTGCTGGCTATACTGATCGTGGCGCGCGTAATACAGCGTTCGACTCATTCCTTCGGGGACTTCAAACCAGAAAACCGAGTTGTTGCTTCCCATGTCCAGACCCGATCCCAGGACCAATGGAAGATTCGCCTTTAAACGAAAGTCGCGATCCTTGCGCAAGTTAATTGTCGCTGACAAGTTTGGCAGTCCTGGCATGGACAAGACGTCGACGGTTGCCGTGTTGGTCGAAAGCTCTCTAATGGAGGCGGTTCGATTGACCGCCGCGACGACTTGTTCCAGACCTGGCGAAGCCTCCAGCACCGGTGGGGGCGGCGGCAGCGTTAGCGCGACTTCTCGACGGGCACAGGTTGCGCCCCCGGAAACAAAGCAGATGCCCAGCGTTAAGATCCAAGCGAACGAGCGCGTCCTTGCGTCGACCGGTCTCATGATTCATTCCTGTACGATTTCGCTTGCTTCACAGTACAACAGTTCGGTCAGCGCCTCACTTAACGTTTCGGTTTCGCTTTTGGCGATGTCACACTCTTGGACGTCGATGGTCGATCCGTCGTCTACGACTTCCAAGTGCATTGTTTTGACAGGCGGTTCCGACGAATCGTTAGAGGCCGCTGGCTGTGCGGCGGGCGGCTTGCAAATTCTGACAATGCGTCGGCGAAGCAAGATCAGGGCCAGCAGGTATCTGGTTTTCGATTGCTCCGGCATGTCTTCCATTTGACGAAGCAGGTCGATCAAGACGCCGCGAGGTGCCAGAACCATTTTTTTTTCGCCGGAGACAGGCATCCGACACTTCCACTGTCCCAGTGTCCCTTCGGGAGGGCCTTCCCAGGCGTCGGCGCTGTAATCACGGCGTTCATAGTCATCGCCCGCTGCGAGAACGACGGAGTAATACCACTCGCCTTCTTTCAGCGGTCGTTTTTCGGCGTAGCACTGTCGGCTACATCGGCTAACTTTGAATTCACCAAGCATTCGAGTCGTTGTATCAAAGCGGGGGGCACCGTCGAAAGACTCTTTTTCAGGTGGCCTTGCCTTTTCACGGACGCGTTCGGGTTAGGAAGAACCTTTTCTAATGACGTGGAAAACCGGCAGTGGACCGGTCTGGGGCGGATCGTCAGCCGCCGCGGAGGGTCGGACCCAAGGACCCCCTTGCCGGGCCGGTGGCGTTCAGCTGGGCGGAAACACAGCACAGTAAGCTAAGATGGGGTACAAATCGTGTTCATTGTTCGTTCCAACTGTGTTCGACTTTCTTATCAAAACGGCCAGGACCAGGGTTTATGCGTTCGCAACTGACGATCCTTTTTTCCATGATTCCCAGGCCATTCGGCGTTTTTCTGTCGCTGTTTGCCGTTGCAATGGTGCTCTGTGTCGACGCCTCTGCCCAGAAACCCAACAAAAAACCGCCGGCACCACCCAAAATCAAACTTCCCGAAAGTGTCCGAACCCGGCCTTCACATTTGATGGATGTACAGCCTGCATCCAGGGAGCGACGCACGGAATTGGAGCTGGCCGCAGCGGGGTTGGATGATCTGATCGAAAAGAAATTGGCCGAAAAAGACCAGTCCCCAAATTTCTTCGTCGAGGACGAAGTTTTTTTGCGTCGCATCTATCTGGATGTTGCCGGCCGGATTCCTACGCTGTCCGAAGCCCAGACTTTTCTCGATTCTAAAGATCCGGACAAGCGAGCCGAGCTGATCGACGCGCTGCTCAGCAGCCCGGACTATGTCAGTCATACCTACAACTATTGGGCTGAAACATTGCGGCTGTGCGAGCGGCCACAGCCGAACATTGTCGCCGATCCATTTTTGGCGTATGTCAAAGATGCCATCCGGACCAACAAGCCCTACGACGAATGGGTCTACGAAATGCTGACGGCCGACGGCAAGGTTTGGGAGAATCCGGCGGTTGGGTTTCAATTGCGTGATGACGGAATGCCGTTGCCGTACATCGATAACACAGTTCGCGTGTTCCTGGGCACTCAAATCGGATGCGCCCAGTGCCACGATCATCCATTTGATCAGTGGTCCCAGTACCAGTTTTACCAACTTGCGGCGTTGACGACTGGAACGCGCACGCGGATCAAGCGCGGTGATCCGGGGTTTGAAAAATCGAACCCTGCAAACGACATGATCAACGAGGCGAGAAACCACTACCCCAATGGACGTGTTCCTGGAGCATTCCAGCGAATGATTCGAGCGAACTCGTACAGTGTTTCCGAGGTCGAGGCGTCACTTCGATTGCCTCATGATTACGCCTATGACGATGCGAAGCCCAAGTCAGTCGTCGAACCCGCTGTGTTGTGGGGCGAGATTCCTACGAAGGCCAAGGACGCGTCACCGAGACATCAGTTTGCCGCTTGGCTGACCAGCCCCGACAACAAACAATTCAACAACATGATCGTCAATCGGCTTTGGAAACGATTCATGGGTGTCGGAATGGTCGAACCGATCGACGATTTCCGTGACGAGAATCCTTGCGTCAATAAAGAAGCGATGGAGTACCTTGGCAAGGAATTGATTCGTTCCGGCTATGATTTAAAAGACTTGACTCGAATCATCCTGTACTCGCAAACCTACCAACGGGTCGCCTCGGATTACGACGTGACAAGCGGCGAGCCCTATTATTTTCCCGGGCCGACCATTCGCCGGATGACGGCTGAACAAGTTTGGGATTCGATGCTGACACTGGCTGTTCGAAATCCGATGCCGTTTCAACGTCCCGGTGCCAAGGAGTTGACTCCGTATTTGGATGTCAACTTTGCGAGTCTGACGTTTGACCAGGCCAAGAAGCAATCCGAGGAATTTGCGTCGACCTATTTCATGGGAACGTACCAGCGAGAATTGAACAAACACGCCTATCAAGGCAATGTGCTTTGTCGCGCCAGCGAGTTGCCTTCGCCACAGCGCGCCGATCACTTCTTGCGTCAATTCGGTCAAAGCGACCGCGAATCGATTGACGGATCGGAGCAAGCGGCAACGGTGCCGCAGATCTTGGCGATGTTCAACGGGCCGATCACGCACGTCATGCTGGAGCAAGGTTCGGCGATCGTCGATGACGTTCTCGCGATTGATAACACACGGGACCGCATTGACGCCATCTTCTTAAGCGTTTTGGCACGACGCCCCGCGACGAAAGATCGACTGGTCGCCGCAAAAGAACTGTCAAAAACCGCGAATGACAATGTCGGCTACGGCAACATCATTTGGGCGTTATTAAACACACGCGAATTCTTATTCATCCAGTAAGTCGTTCGGCCAAACGCCCTCCAGCGATCCACTTTTCTCCTTCAAACCGTAACGTTTCCATGCCACTGCCAGAAATGACCAACGAAAACCGACGCGATTTCATGCGTTCGGTGGCAAGTCGATGTCTAGGAGTTTCCTTTGGAGGGGCCGTGGGGTCCGGCGCGATGTTGTCGCTCGGCGAAGCACAGGCTGCGAATGTGCCCTCGGGAAAGGCAAAGCACATCATTTACCTGTTCATGGAAGGTGCGATGACGCACCTGGATACGTTCGATCCCAAGACGGGGGTTCCCGAAGCGGGAGAAAC
>JAGQPO010000048.1 GCA_020426665.1 Planctomycetales bacterium | reverse complement strand
TAGTGGATCTTGTTAAAGATCCCTCCGATGAAGGACCTTTAACAAGGTCCACTACCAGAACCCCTACCGTCAATCCAATTGCAGTGCTTCTCCGCAATTTGCTGTTGCTGTTTGTCGTACTCTTTCATGGCTACCGCCGACTTGCTCCGCCCTATTGATTGCAAATTGCAAATTGAACATTGCAAAAGTTAAATTGGTGGGTGATTGGAGCGTGCGGCGACCTAACCCCAGCGAACATCCTGAATGACAATCACGACCGGGTGACGATCACCGACTTTGGGTTTTCACAAGCGTCTGTCCGACCGACCACCCCGATCCTTGGCGGAACCCTCGGCTTCGCGGCCCCCCGAGCAAATCGATTCCAGGTTCGGCACCATCAGGCCAAACGTCCGGCCTGTAGACGTACGGAGTGGCGAACGACTTATATGTTTTGATCTGTCGTCTTTGCTATAGTCCGATGTTCTTGGGCGGATACTTCCCGAAGGTGGCGCCATGCGATTTGAGTTTGCCGGTTACGGTCGCCATCCATGGGTCGAGGCGGTGGCCAACGGTCATCTCCTCCTTTGGGTCAAGGTAGAGGTTGAAGAACCATGGAGCGAGCCCGACGTCGCGAATGGTGGCGAGGTCAATGTGCATGTGCGGGGCCTCGGCCAGAATGACCTTCAAGTGCACCTTATACTCCTTCATGCGACACGCCATGAGTTCCTTTCCCCACCAGAAAAAAACGGCCTCGCGATTCGATTTACCATTATCGGCCAGCAGGAACGAGGTCTGGTCAATGAAGTCGTAGAACTTGTCGGCAGGTAACTTGTCAGAAGATACACCGGCGAGGTTGAGCGCGACGCCAAACAAGTCCATCAGGTCAAACAAATCGTCGCTCGTGCGGCCCGGAGCAATCATGCCCTTCCAATAGGCGATTCCTGGAACGCGTACGCCGCCTTCCCAGGTCGTCCCTTTGGCACCGCGGAATGGTGTGAAGCCCGCGTCTGGCCAGCCGTCCATCTGTGGACCATTGTCGGAAGTAAAGAAAACGAGCGTGTTTTCCAGCACACCCGCTTCATCAAGGGCTTTGAAAATCGTGCCGACGTGGGCATCAACCTCATGGACGCCGTCTTTATAGGGATACTTCGCCTCACTCTTTCCGGCGTAGTCGGGATGGGCGAAGTTGTCGCAGTGCACCTTCATGAAGCAGTGCTCGATGAAGAAGGGCTTGTCGCCGGCTGCAAGCTCTTTGATTCTCTTGATGGTGAAGTCGGCCAACACTTGATCAGCCTTAGCCATGTCATCCGTCGACGTGATCTGCTCGAGTTTATTGGTTTCGCCGCCTTTGAAGCCGTGGGTGAGATGGTCGGCCGGACCGACCGCCTCGAATGCGGCGAGTCGCTCGGGATTGAGAACGAGACCGGGAAAGCGGCGCACGTCGACGCGTTGGGAAATCTCCTTCTGGGCTGGGTAGTAACCATAGTATTCATCAAAACCGATGTCGTGCGGACGCATTCCCTCGGACTCACCGACATGCCACTTGCCGGTAAGTAAGGTGAAGTAGCCGGCTTCGCTGAGCAATCGAGGCAGACTGACTTCGTCGGCCCAGGGGTTGGCCGTGATCTTGTCGCCGGCCAGGATCGGACGGACCAGGCCGGTGCGTACCGGTAGTCGACCTGTAAGGATCGCGGAACGAGTCGGGGTGCAGGTTTGCTGGGAATAGCAGGAAGTGAGTTTCAAGCCCTCCGCCGCAAGCTTGTCGATGTTGGGTGTTGAGGCACCGGCCAGCGATCCGCCACCGTAGCAGCCGGGATCGCCGAATCCCATGTCGTCGACCAAAAGCCACAGGATGTTTGGTTTTCGTCCGGTCGTTTCTCTGAGTGTCGCAAGTTTCTCAGCGACAAGGTTTTCCTGCTCGGGACGGGGAATGGCGGCTTCAAAGTTTTCGGCGAACTTCACAGAACGGTCAAACTTTGCCACTTCGTGGGTTTCCTGCGCAAGTAAGCAAGCTGTGCCCCAAATCGAGAGGAGTAGGAATAAGCAATGCCGAGTCATTTGTCTGGATCCGTATTCTGGTAAAGCCTGTGTCGACACAAGAAAAGCCGACGTGGGATAGATTATTGTCGCGACTGGATGGTGCCAATTGAGAAACGGCTCCAAAGCTAGAAATAGGATGAATCTGGCGGCCAGCCAAACGTAGTGAGCTAATGAATTTCCCATCTCCTCCACTGCCGCTGGAATCATATGGAACATTGCACCGCCAATAAGCGAGCCAGAATCGCTAATCGTTTTTGGCTGACGACTGAGCACTATTTCCAGGCGATGAAGTTCAAGGACAACAACGATCAAGAGTAGATTCGAAAAGCGAATTCGCCAATGTTCGCGGCAAGGACGGGACGAGATCGCAAGCGCGCGTTGCGGAAAGAATGGGAGTCCGCCAAAGTGAACGGGATGTGTGAAGCACTGCGTCCGTTCTGTGTTGCGCGAAGAGCGTCCTAAAGCATGAACTGCTGGTTCGTTAGGATCCCTCTTTTTCCGCCATCCCCGGAACACCTGGCGGCGAGAACCACCGAACCATCGACGCACCACATTTTTTTGTCCGATCGTTGCTGATCAACCATCCGCCGTTCACTCCAGCAGCACTCCGCCATAATGAGGTCTTGATTCGATTAAAAGAGACGCCAGGTCGAAACGGAGAACGACACGCCCCGAAGGATAATGCAGAGAAGTTTTATAGGATTCACCTTTCTCGTATTGGGTTAAGATCAAAGATGTTGGACACTTTTTTAGTCGACCCCTGGGAGGTTAAAACGCGGAGTGGCGGAGGTGCGGAGCATCGCGGAGAATCAGCGGTGTGGCTGGTATGATTTCGGTAGGCCGATAGACGCTTTGATCTGCAGCTGAAAGATATGGAGCAGTAGCGACAATCGAAATCACCGTCCGGGGGCACGCGTGCGATGGGTACGCTACTCGGCTGCAATTTAGGCATTCCTTGATCTTTGTCGCGTTTAGTTCAATGAAACGATGCCATTGTTCTGGCACGTCATCTTCGTGGAAAATCGCCTCGGTTGGGCATTCCCGAACGCAGGCACCACAATCGATGCATTCATCGGGGTCTATGTAGACCATTGTCTCGTCTTCGTGAAAGCATTCGACCGGGCAAGCCGCCAAGCAGGCTTTATCTTTGCAACCGATGCAGGGTTGGGTCACCACCATAGCCATGGGATAGTCCTTAGGGGTTAGGCTGTAGTCTGTAGTGGATCTTGTTAAAGTTCCGGAGCGTGAAGGATCTTTCACGAGATCCACTACCGAGGAAGTGAGAAACTGCGTTTGGAACCGGGCATCGACGACGAAAAAGAATTTGAAAAATCCGGGTCGATGACGGATCGGCCGCATAGCTGGCTGCTGCGCCGGTGGAAAAGTGGAGGCGAGCGGGCGGCCGAAGTCCTGTTTGACCGTTAACGCCACGAAATCCGGTAGCATTGTTACCCGACAGTCAACGCAGCGACCTGCCATTCAAGTCGCCACGGCACGCAACACTCCAAATTCCGACAATACCTATGGTCTCTCGAGATCTACTTGATCGAGTCGCCGACGCCGTTGGCAAACACGTGCGAGCATCCAAAGGGTTTGAAGAAGAGTCATTTGTCAATCCTCTGATGCCGGTTGATTGTGTCGCCGCTTTTGTAATGGCAGAACAATTGACACGGGAGGAGACGTTCGACTTCCTGGTCTCGGTCGCCCCGGAAGGTCACGTCTATGGCTATTTCTTTGAAATGTTGGGCAACAGTGTCTTGTCAGTGCACGTGGATTACCCACCACGTCGATGTGAGATGCTGGATGACCTGACCGTTTTGGAGGGGAGACGCGTATTGATACTGGAGGACGATGTCGCCAGCGGCACAACGCTTCGGATTGTCGTCGATCGGTTGCGCGAGTTCCGACCTGGCTCAATCGACTTGTACCTGGGTCGACCGAAAGAGTCTCAGGTCTTGGAGTTTATTGATCCGGCGATCAATCAGGTTTATCTTGCCGAAGACCATCTGCGTCCAAATCAACAATCGGAACGCAATCAGCAGTTCATCGATTTCTTCACGCGGCAACTCTCGGATTGAACCGATCAGGAATTGGCCGTTGCCCGAAAGAACTCGGGCAGCGTCGGTCGAATGATTCACCGAGATCTTCGCAAGCCATTAAAGTCAGACGACTTCAATGATTTCCCGGCAACCAAGTCGGCGTTCAATCAATCGAGCTGCTGCAGGAGCGAAGGCCCGAATGTGAAGTGGAAAGAAATGCGAACGAAAGCCCGTGACCTCAGCTTCCCGGATCAATTTATGGGGCTAACGCGTCTGCATGACTGTCATCCGCGAAGAATTCTTCCAACGATGCGGCTTGCTGCAGCTGTAGCAATGTTGTTTCCATGATTGCCGGCGACAGGTCTTCGGCAATGACCCCCTTCAGCAGTTGCTTTGCCTGCTCGCGATTTTCATCGCGGATTGGAAGCATGCGGAAGCGGACGTCAGTCTTGCCTAAACCTGCGCTCGCAGTCATCGCCACAGCCCCCTTGGTGGAGGCGAATTGTTCCAAGCGGAAGAGTTTCAATTCGTTGTCAATAAGATAGGGTGTCGTCGTCTCATTGAGTACCATCGGTAGGCTGATCGCCTGAAACTCCGTCGGGCTGTGCAGACGCTGGAATTGCCCCGATTCGTACACCACCATCATAGGATAGGGCAACTTTCCCAATTCGGACTGCTGCTCTGTTGAGGAGCGGACGGCCTGTTTACATCCAGCGAGGCTGCCGGCCACGCTGACCAGACCTAACGCAAACGCCAGTCGATGTAGGGTTTGAAAAATCAAGAGTCTTCCGCAGAATCTGTGGGGCCATTTT
>JAGQPO010000047.1 GCA_020426665.1 Planctomycetales bacterium | reverse complement strand
GAACAAGATCGCCCCATGATTGGATTCGAGCAATAGTGCCTGTGTTGCACCTTGCCCCGACACATCACCACGCAACACTGACAAAGTGCCGGCATAACAATCGCTCACATCGGTGATCACTGATGGCTCCCATCTCGCTTCACGCTCACCGCCATTGAGTATGCAATGTTTGATTTGACGAGCGAAGACGACAGCAAGATGGGCAAGCGACAAGAAATCGGCGAGCACCTCGTCGGCAGCATCAGAACACAACGGAAGTTGGAAAATCGTTGATTGAGTCTTGCCATTGACAAGGGTCTCGCGACATTGGTCAAGTCCCGCTCGTTCATCGGCGATGAGTCGCCGCGGATACATCGCACCTGTGACTTCAAACGCCAAACGCCCGCTCAGGATCTTAGGACGGTCACAAATCAAATACGAGCTCTTGAATCCCAATCCAAACTTACCCGTCACGCGACGCGTTTCGTCATCTTCCGACTGCAATTTGTTCGACAGCGACAAGACCAACATCTTCCAGAGGTCATTGTCGAACCCCATCGTCGCATCTCGCTTTTCAAGCGGATACTGATTGATACGTCTGCCGAAATGAGCAAGCGTCAGACAATCATCGTCCTGTGCAACGTGGAAGGTTGTCGAGTCAATGCGTTGTTCCTCTGTAACTGCCCAATTGTCAACAAACTCAACGGAAGCGTCATCCGCGTTTTGGAAAATCTCGAACGGAACGGCTGCCTTGGTGTACTGGTAGTACTCGGCAACGCGGAGTTTGATTGCCTCAAGTATTCTGGATTGAACAACAGGATTATTCTCCAATACTTCTCGAAGACCATTCTTCGCTTCGCGTAGCTCGACATCAGGGTGTCGACGTTTGGCTCCGGATCGGTTTTCGGCACCGGACCTCTGTTCCGCCAGCAAGCGGTCAGCCGCATCCCACTTGTCCAAAATTGCGGCGACGTGTGGATCACTCCGTAAGCCAAGTTGATCAAGGATCAAGAATCCGTGCTCGATGATCCGCTCCTGGGCGATACTAATATCAAGCTGATCACTCTCGGAAAGATCATCCCAGGCAGACCCGAAAGAAGTTTGCTTCTCGATCGCGTTGTAGGCGTTGCCAATGAATTGAACCGCGGAATCCTTCAACAATCTGCTCAGATCGGCTTCCGTCTGTTCTCGCGGATTAATCTCGTTCAATCGGAAACACAACACTCGTGTTCCATTGATCATCGAGTGTGGAAATGGATAATGTCGTTTGCCGTAGCCAATAAAGATATTCTTCGGCGTTTTGTTGCGCGGAACGAGAATCGGCTCACCGAGTAGATTCAGGACTCGTACTTTTGCATCGGCAACTGTTTCCACCACGATGCGTTGTTTCGACATCATTGTCTGGCCGTCTTCCATCACATGACCGGCCTTCATCTCCGGTAGACCAAACTTGATCCGAGTTTCTTCAAGCGTCCGATTCTTGCCGAGGTATTGGGAGGCAAGATCGACGATCTCAGGATCATCACCGAGTAACGCAAGGAACCCGCCGATTTGTTCATTTGGAATGATGTCCCTCCAAGGTTCAAAATACTTCCGAAGTCTCGAGCCAGCCTCGTCCAATTCAGGTTGAATCATCGCCCAATCGGGGTCTCGTCCGTCTTCGATTCCGTTGAATGACGATGAAATGCCAGCGGTACTCAAATTGACCGGCATTGATGTTGCAATTATCCTCCCCGTACACAACCAATTCGGAGAGAGTCCCCGGATTTTGCAGGTCTTTTGCTGCCTGGAATGGCTGTTTCGATGCGCTTCGCGTCTCGTTCGACTGGTCAAACGACGCATCGAATCAGAAATTCGGTTAACGCTTTGCTGTTAACCCAAGCTGCTGTTTCTCGCAGTTCTGCGAGTGGTTAACACGGCAAGAGAATGTGGCCCGAATCGGCTCGATGACTGGCAGTTTGTTCCGGTTACTCTGATCGCCGCATCGCCAATCTGACTGGCCTGAAGCCGTTCAAGCCTGCGGCCATTGCGGCGGGCGAACCGGTTCGTACGCTCGTCGTTTCAGCGGGGTAAAAAAATCATGCCACCCCGATTATTCCAGGATTTGCAAGGGAATCGGCAGCACGAATGGCCGCGATCGTTCACCCACTTTTGACGCTGCTCGCATCGCTCACCCGGCAGGAATTGGCCCAGCAAGTGACGTATCTGAAAGCGGAGAATGCAATCCTTCGGAGCAAGTTACCCGATCGGATCACGCTGAACAATCAGGAGCGGCGACGGCTGGTACGCCACGGCAAGAAGCTTGGCTCGCGGATCAAAGAGCTAATCTCGATCGTCAGCTACTCTACGTTTCGTCGCTGGATCCGAACGATGGAGGACGCGCCGGCAAAAAGGCCGAAATCGAATGCGGAAACAAAGCCTGGCCGGCCACGGACCGACGAGAGCATCGCTGACACAATCATCCGGATCCGGAAAGAGACCGGCTGGGGTTACACCAAGATCGTCCAGGCAATGCGGCGGCTTGGCCATCGAATCTCACGTCAGACTGTCAAGAACATCCTGGTCGAAGCTGGTCTTGGCCCCGATCCGAACGACCATCCCGACACCTGGTCCGACTTCTTGAAGCGGCATGCTGCCACGATGTGGCAGTGCGACTTCGCATCGAAGCGAAAGTGGACAATCAAGGGCATGGTCGATCTCTACTTCCTCGTCTTCATCCATGTGGAGACGCGGCGCATTTGGATATCGCCATGCACAGCCAATCCGACTGGTGAATGGACGACGCAGCAAGCGCGCAACTTCGACATGTTCCTTCAGGATGAGGGGCTGCCGTGTGAGATATTGCAGAGAGACCAGGACTCGAAATATATCAATTCCTTTGATGAAGTCTTCCAGTCGACTGGCTGCAAGATCAAGAAGACGCCAGCCCGATCACCCAACCTCCAAGCGTTTGTGGAGCGGGTGATTCAGACGCTCAAACATGAAGTGCTTAATGCCTTTTGCGTGGTCAGCGAGAAGCATCTGGACCACATTCTTTGCGTGTCGCAGGACTGGTACAACCATCGACGTTGCCATTCTTCCCGAGACCATCTGCCTCCCGTGCAGGACGACATAACTCCGACGGAGGTGGATTTGAGGAAGCACCGAATCGTTTGCCACACTGAACTCGGCGGGCATCTCAAGTCGTATAACGCCGCTGCGTAGCTGGCAGAATGGATCATTCATTGAACGCATCGGCGTTCACAGGTTGCGCGGACTTCACTCTCTACTTGGCGATAATACCCAAATCGCTGACGAAGCGCTCAAGATAAGCGGTCCCAAGCACAATACCGATCGAACCTCGCGATGAAAACCCCGTTCGATATGCCGCCATTTATGTGCCGCGCGCGATTTGTCGCTGCTGATGCACAAATTGAACAATGATAGCGTTGAATACCCTACTGGTCATCGGTTCTACTTCGCTGGGTCGCTTCAATTCTGAATACCGGACACATTCCGCAAAGACAGCCGCCCGTAAAAATCTGGGATTCATGGTCGCAAGGTACTTGTACCACGTGACGAATGCATAACACTTTTCACATTTCCTGCTTGAGAGCGAGAAAAATCGTATCAAGCCTTTCTTCTGCCGCCTGCATTGCCAATGCTACCCGACTTCGTTTTTCCGTGACGTGCTTTTCGCCATTTTCACTCAGTTGCTCTTGGTACAACGGCGACCATAGCGCAATGAAAGTTGAAGCATTTCGAACTCCTGCACGACGAAATGAAATCGCTTCGCCCGGCTCGATGAGCAGCAGCATCTTACACTGGTCAGACCAATCGATAATCTGACGTGCCGTGTATGGCGATTTTATTAACAGCATGCCAAGATCTGCGTACGCTAAATCGTGAACATTCTGAATCCCCTCCTCAAGTAGCCTCTCTTCATGGAAGGCTGAGATGCCATCCACGTACACCAACCTTTGCGAATCCGCGCGTCGTGTTGGCTCTCCCAATGCGCTATTCGCAATTCGGGTAAACCATGAAATCGCAAGCATGGGGAAGTATCCGATCGCAAACGCGACGATGAATCCTACAAGAGCGTTCGTTCCAGACAGGTTGCTGTCTTCGTTGGGCGCCGCGCCGAAGGACGAGAAACTCACGGTTGCTGAAAATACAACGTAAGTAAGTACCATGCCACAGAACATTGCGAGCGCACAACGCAAAAAGATGGTTGGTTTGAGGTCCTCCGTACTCAGTCGCTGCCAAAGCAGCTGGAAGGAAAAGACAATGGCACCAAGGAAACCGAGCCCCACTGCTTTTGCGACAACGGTATCCAGCAAGAAGACACTTGCATTTTGAGCATTGGCAGCCGGATGAAACAGAATCAAAGACCAGCCGACGATAGACATCGCGATCGCTGGTAGTAGGCACAGCGTATAAGCTCGAACACCATACTCCTCGCGAAATGTTTCCGATAAGGATGTTGCGCTGTATCGCTGGCCTATAGCTTTCTCCAGAGTTGCAAACTCGTCATACCTCCGTACGTCGCCATCAGCCAACAGAAAGCGACGGTACACTTGCGCGACCAAGGGAAATATCGCTGAAATTATGAGGATAACAAGGATCTTCAGGCCCGATACTGCAGGGCCGTATTCCGCGCAAAATCGATTGATCAAAGCTGCAAGCGCGACAGCCCCAAGGGCAATCCACGTTGTGAAGGCAAACCGATCCCACTTGGTGAGTCTCTTCGATGCTCGACCAGCCTGATTAGATCTGTGCTGTTCCATGGCGAGAGTGTCTTTAGAATTGGTGGCATAACAAGCTGGCAAGTTGCTGCATCGTGCAAGGCTGCTGAGTGCAGGGGGGGTAACACAGTGTAACTGCTAATCTGTGGAAACGTGCTTCATCCCAGTTTGGATTGATCGTGAAAAAGAGATGTCAAAATACGCCACTCGCCCTACCCCGTAGAAAACCAATGCGGAGAGACTCAGCAGATGCAGCTGGCTCATGCACGCTGAATCCGGCTTTCGCAATGCGATCTCCGTCCCTGTCGATTGGTCCTCCGGCGACGCAAATGCGAAATCCGTTGGTGTGCGCATTCGGATTTCGCACGGCGCGGCCAATCCAACTGGGGATTGAACGACACAGCAAGCTCGAAAAACTCAGAGCACCTGCAGGACGATAACTCGCCACCACTATCCTGTGTGTCATGCTGAAGTGGATCAACGTAGGGTGGTGAAAAAAATTCTCGCTGTCGAGAGCGGCTACTCGAGTGGTAGCGTTCCCTGTACCGCGCGGTCGCTGAAGAGCGTCGTTACTTCGCTTGTTCCATCCGTTAATTGCCAATACCCACTGGTCGCTGGATGTGAGGGACGAAGCGTGTTTCAAATACTGGAACACTGTGTCTTTGGCGGTGGAGCTTCGGGCCGTTCATTGCTCATATTGAGATGAACTCATTCATTTCCCGAGACCTCACCCGTTGGTTCCGCAAGATTCCTTAACAGAGGTGCCTCACATAGATGGTTTCCAGCTAGCTAATCCCGTAGACTGGTCCCGCATCTCCTCAAACTGTTCGGAGTTGAGACATGTTGTTGTAGCGTTTACCGCACGTCAGCGCAAGTTACTGCTGACCTTTGACGGACGATTGCAATCATGTTTCCACTGGCCAAATTTTCCGCGAGTGAATGAGTCTTCGATGCCATCGGATCCGAATTCAATTGTTGACTACTTGCGCGAGCACGGACAAGACGCGAGTTTTACCGGTCGAAAAGCAATTTGGCAGTTGCTGTTTCCAGCAGAGAACTATCAAGGATCGGCGGAACAAAACCTTAGATTGTTGAATTTGTTTCGCACCAGCGAATTGACACCGACCATTCAGCTGACCAAGTCACAGGTGCCCTTGAACAGCGAATTGGAAGCCATAGTCGGTGGAATATCTCCGGTCGGCATTGAGTGCTCGCTCAATCAGATGAGTTTTCAGGCCGCTCCCGGGCAAACCATCATCCTTGGGATCGTTGACCGGTCCGGCTTTTTTCCGCTGCACGTGTTCATTGATTCGCAGGGCACCAGTGGCGAGATTGTCGTTTTGCCAAGCTTGGTTCCGGGGCACGTGGATGTGGCCTTGTGGACGGTGCCCTACAAGTTCGACGACGTCACCATTCCGGTAGTAGTCACTGCCGACGAACGGGATGTCGTTGAGCGGTTCACGGACTTTATCTTTTCAACAGAGGACTATGCCTCCAACGCAGCAGCGGAGGCCGGTGTCGATTTCTTCAAGCCAGAGAATTGGCTCGGACTCGGATTAGATGTGTTCATCGGTGTCGGCATATCGATCGTAACTACACCAGGCGGCGGGGCGATTTACTACCTGCAAATGGGCGCCGACTGGGGAATTGAGTTTCTCGCCACATGGCTAGAAAAGTTGATCGACAATCTGCCGTTGGGAAGTTTTTCCAGTGACGACAAGGATATGTTGAAAGCTCGATTACTGGGGTCGTTTCGGGTTGCCCAGTTGGCGTTTGGCGGCTTTGACACATTCACCAAAAGCAATCGAATCGCAAAGGTTTGTTCAGCTCTGCCGTTGATGGGCAGCGTGCCAGGATGGACGACTCAAGTGTTTGACATTCAGCCGAACGCTGAAGGTCCTAAAATGGCGGGCAAGCTTTTCATGGATTCCGTTTCCAAGTCAATCACGATGGTCTGTAAGCTGACCCAAAATGACAATTAACACCGTGTTGCATCATCCAAAGGTTTTCGAATGAGGCAGATAAGCAACTTTTCAGAGAATGCCTCGATTCACGTGGTCGGTACGCGTGGGGCGAACGATGTCCATTTTATCCTTAGTCCCGGTCGACAGTCTGCGGCGGACATTGATGTTCAGGCGGTCTGGGGAGGGGACGGAGTTACGATCTTTGACGAGGACGACTGGTGGTTCGTATTGACCGATGAAGTCTATGTCTACGACTACGAAGACAATTTGTTCGATGACTGGTTTGTCCACGATTTATCGCTGCATTGCATTCCCTTTCTACCAATCTCGGGCAGCGATCCGCCTTGGCAACGCGGGTACGCTCCCGCAGCGAGTGGTTTTTCCCCGCCGCCGCTATCTACGACAGGTACTTTTGACCAGACTCCGACCTATGTGCCAGATCGTTTCTTGGAGCGGGAGATCGACACGCACAGTTATCTGTTTGGTCGCTTTGTTCGGACCAAGCACTTCATCTCAGTACGTGCCGATGCGATGCATACGGGGGATCTGCCCGAAAGCGAGATGCTCCCCTTGCTGCCTATTTGGAAGGAAGAAATCGAGCTGGTGTGGAGCGGAAAAAAAACAGGAGTTGCGGTCCCGCCTTCATTGCGTTCGGGAACCAATTTGCTGTTTGAAATTGATTGGCTGAACACGACGGACGGCACGGAAGCAACGTCGGCTGGACATGGCGAAGACCACTATACCGTCTTGGTCAGCGACAAAGATCAGCGTGAGAGCATGTTCACCTGGAATAAGTTCACGTCTTTGTCCACTGCGGCACATGAATACGGACATTTTATCGGGCTCGACGACGGTTACGTCTATGACGGTGAATTACCGTGGTTTCGGCGCGCTGTCCAAGCAAACCAGATTCCGATTGCTGACCCAAACATCCGTGATTTTCTCACGGGATTTGGAAAGCCACTCTATCCCTGGGTCGTCTTTCAAGGTCTTTGGAATAAGGAACGGGTAGAGCAACGCGTCGCGAATTTCAAACTTCAGTCCTCTGGCGTCAACACTTGTTGTGTGCGCAGCAATCGCGACATCATGGAAGGACGCGGCAGCCAGCTAATCACGCCCTGCATGATCACAGCCATCGACAAAATGTATCACAAGAAAATGAATCCCAGCGGCGTGCATGAGACTCAACCAATCTGCTGGAACGAGCGTTTGTTCAAATAGCATTTATAACGCTCGGTTCACGTCGCACGATTCAAATGGGGACAGAATGAACTTCGTACAATTCAGCACGCTTCCACTGCCAGCGGCCGAGGACGTCGATCGGTCGGTCGTCTTTCCCTGTTTCGCGACAGAAGAAACTGCGGTGGGATCGGAAGTACTGCGTTACCGGCTGGCCATGTTGGTTTCGGATCGAAATCATCTCGTTAGGGCGCTGCTGTTGCGTTTGGGGTTTTCTGAGGACGACTCGACTGTGCCTGATGGCGAAGGCTTGGATGACTCCTGGTCGTTTTTTGTTTGCGGTGACGACGGACCGATCGCTCAACTCTCCGAGGAGGTCGGAGCCGAACACCCGTTTTCGACCTACTTTTCGGCATTGGAGTTTGAAGACGGATCGGACTTTCGTCCCTCTCGGATTGCAGTCGCCAATTCGACGCTCAATGCGAGAGAATTCAACCGAAGCTTCAATGGTCGGGCTCCCTGGTTTGCCGGGTTGCCCATGCTGTTTGACGATGCAGAGAGCAAGTTGTCGTGGGCCGATTCCGATGGTGTCGAGACCCCGATCCTGTCATTCCGCTTGACGGCTCAACGCTCAGTCCCTCAAGTCAGCGGTGGATCGCTGGAGGTGGAGATGAGGGTCTCCTTTCACCCGGCTGCAGATTCCGGAACCTGGGGCGGAGGTCTGTTGAGACTCAATGCGGTTGAGGGCGAAACGGACAGCGGGGTGGTGGTCGTCGGAAATCCGGGAGATCGATTGGTTACCGAGGCAGGGATTTTGACGTCGAGATTTAGCGGCCTCGGCGCAGCGGCATTGGCCTACGACATACTCCCCACAACAGCGTTGCAGTTGCCGATCGGGGGCAGTGGCTTGATCGCGGCCGAAGTCGCCGTTCAAGCGATTGCCATTCGGTTCGATCAAGCCCCTGTTGGACTGTACCTTTATCCCGGCGCAGGCGGAGGTGCCGTGCCCCTGACCGTACGTCTGACATTTCCGTTGATCATGGCACCGCTTGCTCAAGCGACGGACGCATTGTCGCTGATCATCCCACTCGTTGACATCGACAATGAGAAACCAAAACTCGACTACGCGTTTACATTTCAGATCGGTGATGGTTGGGAGTTTGAGTCCAATCCCATTTTCGAACTTGATGGGGCACGATGGAAATTCAATAATCAATTCTTCACCGACAATGAATGGAACGCATTGGTTCGCAATCGCGGTGGCAAGGGGTTTTCGCTTGGAGGCCTGACGCTCAGCTTGGCCGATCTGCTGGGCGATGCGCTTGGGCCTGTGAATTTTTCCCTAGTGCCGTCAACGATCAAACGCTTTCGTACCACGATCGTCGACGGAGCAGTGGATCTGCCGATCGGATTTCAAGTTCGGATCGGCGGACAGGTTTTGGCGTTGGAATTGAACCTGCAGATTGATCTCAGGTCATGTCGGCTGTCCGCCAATCGCCTGAACTTTCGATTTCCCGAGAGCATCAATGGTGAGGCCGCCCAGATCATCGACCTGATCGCATTCGCGATCATTATCCCGACTCGAAAGCCCGGAGTTCCAAGTCGCGGTTACGACGGTACGATTGACTTTTCCAAGCGTGAATTTCGCCTCAGCAAACCGACGGATCCCGAGGACAATGTCGCAGCGCCATGGGTCGTCTTGCCGGGCGGATTGACGGAAGACTTCAGCAATCGGTTGATCTTTCAATTGCAGCCTGATTTCCGTCCGGATGTTTGGCCGAGCGAGGTGGGTGAAGGCGAGGCTTGCTATTTCCGGATCAATGGCAATGGCGCCAGCTTCCATGCCAAGATCGTGACGTCGCATAACGCCACTGTGTTCCCGGGTGACGAGTCCCGCAGCGCACTCGATGTCCGCCCCCACGAAGAACGCTCCGCCCAATCCAGTCAGATCGTTGTAATTGATAACGCGATTCGGCAGGCCGTGATCTTTGGTGAGATGGATGTGCCTGGATTCGACGACTTGATTGCCAATGTGGAAGTCGGTTTGCGGCAGGAGACCAAGGGTGCCCCGCCGATCATCTACGCGGCGGTCGATCTCGATACGACGGACGGTTCGCCGCTGGCGCAGATGACCGCCGGATACCTGCAAGTTTCGCTGGATGATTTCCGGGCACGTTTGACTTGGGATACAGGCAACCACGATTGGGACCTAGCGGTCATCATCGATGGGACGGCTTCATTGTCGCCCAAGGTTGGGTCCACTGGCGGACTAGACGACCTCAAGAAACGAGATGCGATCATTGTTCGTGACCTGAATCTGATGGAATTGCACAAAGGGGCAGGCTCGATTGCCTTGCAACTGGAACGCCCCGTCGGGTTTTCCTGTCTGGACGGCATGTTCGCTGTGAGTCTGTACCAGCTTCAGTTTTCCTGGGGCGGCACGTTTGTGCTCGCCTGTGAGACGGCCGCGTTCACTTTCATGAATCCGGGCGCGTTTGATGTGACGATCGAAGTTGGTGGCGTGCATCTGGAGTTTAGCGGAGGTAATAAGCTCAAGATGCGCAACCCGTCTCGCATCGGGATCGATGCAGTGATTGGCGATTCCGTTCGATTTCGTGGGGCGGTCGCGTGGGTGGACAATGATCGGGAACGCTATTTTGCCGCCGCCGGAACTCTCGGAATCGAAGGTCTCCCCGAAGCGTCCACGCTGCTCAAGATCGGGATCGGACGAAAACAAAATGGCCAAATCGTACCGAACATAGTTTTGTACGGAGCGATCGACCAGGAAATCACCCTCTTCTCAGGCGTCGTTGCCAAAAGCTTTGGCGCTGGAATCGGAATCAACAATCGATTGGCCGGCATTGGGGAGCGTCCCAACGCGG
>JAGQPO010000046.1 GCA_020426665.1 Planctomycetales bacterium | reverse complement strand
TGCTGTTGGGCTGGTCGCTCGACGGCCAGCGGGAAAAGTTCTCAGTGGCGGAAATGGTGGATTTGTTCTCCATCGAACGTGTGACAAAATCGCCCGCATCGTTCGATCCGACAAAACTGATGGCGTTCCAATCCGACCACTTCGCATCGCTATCTGAATCAGACAGGTTGGCCGCAGTCGCTCCGTTCGCAATTTCTGCCGGCCTGGTTCTAGCCGCCGACGACCCCACTCTGGCCGCCGTCGTTTCTGCCGCCGGGGATCGATTAAAGGTCGCCGGCGACATCATCGACTTTGATTACTTCTTCAGTGATGAATTTGTCTACGATGACAAAGCCTTCGATAAACGGATTGCCAAAGCCGCCGACGCATGCGACTTATTGTCCGCTTTTCGTGAACAAGTTTTGGCGGCCGATGCCTTCGACGCCGCCGCGGCCGAGTCGCTGTTGAAAGACTACTGCGATCAAGCCGGAATCAAAATCGGCCAAATCATCCATGCCGTCCGCGTCGCAGTGACAGGAACGGCAGTCGGATTTGGCATGTTTGATACGCTGGCGATTCTCGGTAAAGAAAAGGTTGCCCAGCGAATCGAAAAGGCGTGCAAAAAGGCCGCAGAAGCTTGATTTGCCAGCGGAAATCGCGCAGCCTAAAGGCAGTCGCCGGAACCCTCTCCACCTAACCCAAGACAATCTTGTCGCAAGCCGAATGCGTCAGCGAGGGACCCGCCATCGTCGCATCCTTCCCCAACCAATTTCCATCCTCAACTTTGCCGCCCGGTTGATTGATCGCCGGGTATCGCAAATGATTTCCACCCTCGTCGAAATCCAATGAAAAAATACACCGTTCCGTTTCTGGTCGTTTGTTCAGTCGCCGTCTTGTTTGCCGGGTGCAGTCGCGGCCCCGCCGACTACACCGCCAAGTTCGAACCGAATCTCGTTCACGCAATGAAATATCAAATCCAGGAGGGCATCTCGTTTGAGGAAGCCCTGCAGGATGCCGACTGGATTGTGGACGGCATGTTCGGGACACCTGACGAGCCGACACTGCCGGATCTGTTAAAAACAGAAGACTTCGCCGACCTGATTTCCCTTGATCGCATCAAGAAGGCCGCCGGACCATTCGGCGAAGGCAGCGGATTGTATCGAAAACATTGCGTCAGCTGTCACGGCATCACGGGCAACGGTCGTGGTGAAAACTCGGCGATTCTGGATCCCTATCCGCGCGATTACCGACTCGGGATCTTTAAGTTTAAATCCACTAAACGCGGGGCAAAACCGCTTCGCGAAGACCTCGCCCGCTCGATTCGAAATGGCATCGACGGGACCGCGATGAAGAAGATCCCTGACCTGAGCGAAGACGACGTGCAGGCGCTTGTTGATTATGTGATCTATCTATCCATCCGCGGCCAAGTGGAGCGTGCACTGATCGATGACGCGGTCAACGAACTGGATGTCAGTGCCGGAGATCGCGTTGTTGATCGCCAGTTCGGTGATTCAATTGCCGGCGACGGACGCGCGGAAGTCGAAAAACAGGCCGAAGCATGGACAAAGGAATTTGAAGCCCAGGAAGAAAAGCTGGCTGACAAGTCTGAGGAAGAACAGGAAGCGGGACTGAAGGCATTAAATGACGACCCCCGCGCGAAAATGGCAAAGAGTTTGGAACTCTACGATGAAGCCATGGAATACGCCTCGGATCACCTCGAAGAGATCGCATCTTCGTGGCTGGATGCCGAGGACGAAGTCGTCGAAGTTCCAGAGCCGCCCGCCGGCGTCCCGGTTGCAAACAACTTCGCAGAGTTCCAGAAGCTCGCCACCGGCGACCAAGCCGAAGCAATGGCCGCATCGATCAAACGAGGCCAAGAATTGTTCACCGGCAAGATCGCGGCGTGCAGCAAGTGCCACGGCGAAAAAGGTCTCGGTGACGGCCAGAACAAAGATTACGACGACTGGACCAAAGATTGGACATCGCTGGTCGGATTAAAACCCGAGGACACCGAGTCGCTGATTCCATTGATGGCCCGGGGAGCGATGCCGCCCAAGAACGCCTTGCCGCGGAACTTTTCCGAGGGCGTCTTTCGGGGCGGAGAATCCGCCGCAGACCTGTATCGCCGGATTTCACAGGGGATCGAAGGGTCGCCCATGCCGGCTGCCACATTCGTCCCCGGAGAGTACGAGCAAGACGACATTTGGCATCTGATCAACTTCGTCCGTTCGCTCAAAAAGGTCGAACCCGCCGAAGCTATCTAATGCTTTGTCAACTTTTCGGTTTTACGGTACGACGGACTTCCAGCCCGTCAACGCGTGTCGATTTCAACGGACTGGAAGTCCGTTGTACAAGTCCCACTCAACCCCAGAGTTAAACCCGTACGACGCATTGGTCCGGAAAACACGATCGGCACCTGAGCGCCCCTACCGGCCTCCGTAAACCTACCGGCCTCCGCAAAACCGATCCTTGGGAGGCCGAGACGGACATAAAACGCCGGTGCCGTTGCGTTAAACGCGGATTTGTTGTTTGATCCTCGCAGTACGTCCGCGTGCACGAACCCACTGTGGGCGTGATGCGTCGTTGCTAGCATCTAAATGATGTTTTCCGCATTTGCAACTGTCTCGCCATGACCGACTCCACTCCAGAGACCCGTTCCGATTCGCCGCGGCCGACCAAGCATTTTATCGAGCAAGCGATCGACGCCGATTTGGCGGCCGGAAAAGCGGCGGGCGTTTTCACGCGGTTTCCGCCCGAGCCAAACGGGTACTTGCACATCGGGCACGCAAAAAGCATCTGCTTGAATTTTGGACTCGCCCAGTCGTATGGCGGCACGTGCAACCTGCGATTTGACGACACGAACCCTTCCAAAGAGGAGACGGAATACGTTGAATCGATCATGGAAGACGTCCGCTGGTTGGGTTTCCAGTGGGATTCGTTGCACTATGCCAGTGACTATTTCGACCAACTGTACGAGTGGGCTGAGAAATTGGTCAAAGACGGATTGGCGTATGTATGTGATTTGGACGCCGAACAAACGCGCCAGTATCGCGGGACTTTGACCGAGCCGGGGACGAACAGCCCCTACCGTGACCGTAGTGCCGACGAGAATTTGGCGATGCTTCGTGGCATGAAGGCCGGCGAGTATCCCGATGGCAGTCGTACGCTGCGGGCAAAAATCGACATGGCTTCGCCCAATCTGAATTTGCGAGACCCGGTGATGTACCGCATCATGCGCGCCCATCACCATCGCACCGGTGATAAGTGGTGCATTTATCCGATGTACGATTGGGCGCACGGCCAAAGTGACTCGATCGAAGGCATCACGTTTTCGATTTGCACTCTGGAGTTTGAGAACCATCGCCCGCTGTACGATTGGTACTGCAAATCATTAGGGATTCATCATCCCCGCCAGATCGAGTTCGCCCGCCTGAACATCACGTACACGGTGATGAGCAAGCGAATGTTGCTTCAATTGGTCAAGGAAAAGCACGTCAACGGATGGGACGATCCGCGGATGCCCACGATCAGCGGACTTCGTCGTCGTGGATACACTTCCGAATCGATTCGCAACTTCGCCACCGATGTCGGCGTCGCGAAATTCAACAGCACCATTGATGTGGTTCGATTGGAGAATGCCGTTCGCGAACACCTCAATCGTGTTGCTCCGCGACGCATGGTCGTTTTTGATCCGATCAAGTTGACGATTACCAATTGGCCCGCAGGCAAGGTCGAAATGGTTGATGCGGTCAATAACCCCGAAGACCCATCGGCCGGTTCCAGATCGATACCGTTTGGCGGCACGTTGTACATCTGCAGCGACGATTTCCAAGAAGACGCACCACGCAAATTCTTTCGTCTGAAAAAGGGCGGTGAGGTACGGCTGCGCAGCGGTTACATCATCGATTGCCATGACGTCGTTAAAGACAAAGATGGCAATGTGGTCGAGATCTTGTGCACCTATGACCCCGAAACCAAATCAGGTCAAGACGAATCGGGAAGAAAGGTCAAAGGGACGATCCATTGGGTCAGCGCCGACCATGCGGTGTCTGTCCAGGTTCGCAACTATGATCGATTGTTTGCCGTTGAAAATCCCGGGCAAACGGAACCGGGCCAGACGTTCCTGGATCACATGAATCCAGATTCATTGACCGTCACAGAAGCTTTTGCCGAACCCGAGATCAAAGCGGCCAAAGTGGACGATCGATTTCAATTCGAACGACTCGGATATTACGTCGTCGATCGCGACACGACCGACGAAGAATTAGTGTTCAATCGCATCGTTCCTCTCCGCGACAGCTGGGGAAAAATGGTTGCCAAGGGCAAGGCCGATTGACATTGGTGTCAACTCGGCTCGTGCTTTGTTCCGATTGAGTTTTGGGGTAGCGGAACTCGTCAAGAGTTTCGTTCTGGAGCCGCGAATCGACGAAAGTCTTGACGACCTCCGCTACTGTCGCAACCCGAATTCTTAGTTGAAATCAAACGCAATGTGGGACGACTTTAAAGATCGATTAAGCGACCTGCATCGGCTCGGGCGTTATCGCCGGCTTCAAGCCCGGCAGCACGACGGGGTCTACTTGATCGATTACCAGGGGAATCGTCTGATCAATTTCGGATCGAACGATTACCTTGGCATGTCGGCTGCATTGGCAACCAGGTTACCGGAGAGGCGTTCGGTCGGCGCGACAGCCAGTGGGCTGGTGTGCGGTTGGACCGACCGGCACCAAATCCTGGCAGAAATGATCGCCGACTTCGAGCAAACCGAATCGGCAATTGTTTTTCCGTCGGGGTATGCCGCCTGCTCCGGCACCGTCGCTTCGCTTTGTCGCCAAGGAGATTTGATTCTAAGTGACGAACTGAACCATGCCTCGTTGATTGATGGTTGTCGGCTGTCGAGGGCCCAATGCATTGTCTATCCCCATCGAAACGTCGAGGCCGTCGAGCGAATTTTCGCGGCGAACCGACGGTCCGCGAAGCGCGCGTGGATTGTTACCGATTCGGTGTTCAGCATGGACGGTCATGTCGCGCCGTTGGTTGAATTGTCAACGATCGCAAAACGCTATGATGCGGCATTGATCGTGGACGAAGCACACGCCACCGGCATACTTGGAAAAAACATTTCGGGGGCGTGTGAAGCGTTAGGCGTCAAAGACAAGGTTCCGATTCGTATCGGGACGCTCAGCAAAGCGATCGGCGGTCAGGGCGGATTTGTTGCCTGCCCGAAAATTGTTTCAGACTTTTTGGTCAACCATTGCCGATCGTTTATTTTCAGTACGGCGCTATCCGTGCCTGCCGTCGATTCGGCGATCTTGGCATTGTCGGATCGCGTCGAATTGGGTCGACGCCGAGATCGTGTGTGTGGTCTTGCCCGCGAGCTACGCGCTGCCTTGGGACTGCTCCCTCCGGGGCAACCTGACCAATATCAGTCGCTCGAATCGGCCATTCCGATCATCCCAATTCACATCGGCTCGGACGCCGACGCGGTCGCCGCGTCGCAACGATTACGCGATCTAGGCATGTTTGTACCGGCAATTCGGCCTCCGACCGTTCCCGAAGGTCAGGCGCGATTGCGTCTCTCTTTGTCGGCCGATCACCGTGATGAGATGGTCAATC
>JAGQPO010000045.1 GCA_020426665.1 Planctomycetales bacterium | reverse complement strand
TGACATCCAATGGATCGCTCACCAACGCTCCGAGCGGAGTGATCCGAATCGTCGGTGTCCATGGCCACGGCACGTTGACACTGTCGGATGCCACACAATTCGAGAATCGTGGTTTGATTCAATTGACGAACGTTACGACCCAGGGCAATAGTAGTGACGCGACATTGGCCGCCACAACGGGGACGTTGACCAACGGACCGGAGGGAACGATCGAAATCCTAAGTGGGCTTGGCACAGGGAACCGTTCGATTGGCGCCACGGTGGTCAATCAAGGCACGCTCCGTGTGGTTGATTACAGTTTTGTGATTGGGAACTGGACCAACACAGGCGTGATCGATTTGGTCAACAGTTCTTTCAGTGTTGCAGGAACCTTGACCAACGACGGGGTTGTCCTTGTGCCAGCCGGAAGCAGCTTTGGAATTCGCAGTGGCGCGACGTTCCATCCGTCAACCGGACGTTTTGATAGTGTCGTCATGGGCAGCGGCAGTGTGCTTGGGGAAGGCGTGAATCAGGATTTGATCACCATCCACGGTTCGGTGACATCCAATGGATCGCTCACCAATGCTCCGAGCGGAGTGATCCGAATCGTCGGTGTCCTTGGCCACGGCACGTTGACACTGTCGGATGCCACACAATTCGCGAATCGTGGTTTGATTCAATTGACGAACGTTACGACCCAGGGCCATAGTAGTGACGCGACCTTGGCCGCCACAACGGGCACGTTGACCAATGGACCGGAGGGGACGATCGAAATCCTAAGTGGGCTTGGCACTGGGAACCGTTCGATTGGCGCCACGGTGGTCAATCAAGGCACGCTCCGCGTGGATCATTACAGTTTTGTGATCGGGAATTGGACGAACACGGGCGTGATCGATTTGGTCAACAGTTCTTTCAGTGTTGCAGGAACCTTGACCAACGACGGAGTCATCCTGGTGCCGGCTGGAAGCAGCTTTGGAATTCGCGGTGGCGCGACGTTTCATCCGTCAACCGGACGATTTGATAGTTTCGTCATGGGCACGGGTAGCGTGCTTGGAGCAGGCGTGAATCAGGATCTGATCACCGTCCATGGCTCGGTGACGTCCAGTGGACCGCTCATCAACGCTCCGAGTGGAGTGATTCGAATCGTCGGTGTCCTTGGACTCGGGGCTGCGAGTTTGACGCTAGCCGATGCCACTCAATTCGAGAATCGTGGTTTGATTCAACTTACCGATGGATCCAGCACCAATACATCTCAGAAAAACGCGACCTTGGCCGCCACAACGGGGACGTTGACCAATGGACCCGAAGGGACGATTGAAATTCTGCGCGGCGTTGGCGCAGGACTGCGTACCATTAGTGCTGAGGTTGTTAACCAGGGTATCATCCGGTTGCTTGATCATTCCATCACGCTGGGACAATCCCTTGTCAATTCCGGCGAACTGCAAATCTCGCGATCGCAAACTCTAAGAACGTCCGGCGGTCTCACGCAGCTATCCGGCGGAGTTGTTGTCATCGAAGTGGATGGCGTCAACGGTGCGCAATCAGGCAGGCTTGACGCGGGCAGTCAACCGACCTTGGCCGGCAACCTGAACCTGGTCTTTGCTGAAACGTCGACGTACAGCGATGGTGCCACTTTCGCGCCAGTCTTTTTCAACACACCGACCGGCCAGTTTGACCAGATCATCACTACGAATCTGCCAGGCCACATTTCCTTTGCTGAAACGTATCAGGCATCATCGCTCTCTCTGACGGCACTGGTAACGGACCCACCGATGCCGCTGGACCCGATTCCTACGAACCCCTTCGACACCTATCGCGATCAAGCCGCCAGCCCACCCGCGCGTCCATCCGTCGAAGGCACGATCACGACGACGGCGACGCCGGTCGACCCCACGCGTGATCCGATCGGCGAAGCAAGTCACACAGCAACCCCTAGCGATCCGACACGGCCTCCAATTGCTGGCCACGCTCACACAGCGACACCAAGCGATTCGGAACGCGATCCCATCGGTGACGCATTTCACACAGCGACACCGGGTGACCCGACGCGTGATCCGATCATTGTTCCCGCGTTGGTCGCAGGGACGCCTTTCTTCACGCTCGCCCGTCCGACGATCCGCTTCTCTTACGATCCCGTCTTCAATCAACTAACAAACGTGATCGACGCTCTGGGCCATCAAACGATTTACGAGATTGATCCAGCTAACGGAAACACACTCACGTCGCTCCAAGTTATTGGGCTTCCCGACAGTGAGAGCGGCGAAGACGATGATCTGGTCACCTCGTTCACCTACACCGCTCTGGGATTGCTGGACACCATCATCGATCCACTGGGACGAGTCACCGATTTTGAATACGACGCCTGGGGACGCCTGACTCGAACGACCTACGCCTCGGGTACCGACGTCGAAGCGTTCATGACCTACAGCTATGACGCCGCGGGCAACCTGAGCCAGTTGACCGACGAAAATGGCAACGTGACCACCTACACCTTCGACGACCTCAACCGGCTCGTGCAAATCACGGAGCCCGATCCAGACGGACCGCAAAACCCGCTGACCAACCCGGTCACGACGTTCCAGTACGACGCGCGCGGAAATCTGATCGGTACGACCGATGCCAACGGCAGTACCACCAGCTTTGTCTACGATCCGCTGGAGCGTCGAATCCGTTCCGTCGATGACGCCGGCAACATCACCCAGTACCGCTACGACGCCGCCGGCAATCTGACCGAAAGTGTTGATCCATTAGGAAACGTCACCACGAACTGTTTTGACGAGCGATCCAGATTGATACAAACGATTGATCCGACCGACGGAATGACGGAGTTCGTTTACGACGCCGTCGACAATTTAGCCGTCTTGACGGACCCCGTCGGCAACGCGACCACGTTCACCTACGATTCGCGTCACCAGGTGAACGCTGAAACGGATCCGCTCGGGAACATCATTCGCTATCAATACGACTTGAACGGCAATGTGACTCAGAAGACCGACCGCAACGAACGAGTCACAAAGTTCACCTATGACGACGTCGACCGATTGGTCAACGAGACTTGGATTGCACCCGACGAAGCAATCGTCAACGAAATCGTCTATGCCTACGACAAGGTTGGCAACCTGACCTCCGTGACGGATGACTTCAGTGGTCTCGAGTTTACCTACGACGCAAGGGACCGTGTCGGAAGCGTTGACAACGCACTGACACCGGACGCTCCCCACGTCGTGCTCGGCTACACCTATGACGGCGTCGGCAACGTGACGAGCGTGAGCGATACGATCGAAGGAACGCCCGGGGCAACCACGTCGTATCAATACGACGCCCTGAATCGGCAGACTCAGATTAACCAGTCAGGCAGCGGGGTCAGCGACAAACGAGTAGACTTCCTCTACAACGCACTCGGTCAGTTCGCGTCAATAGATCGATTCTCGGACCTCTTGGGAACACAACCCGTCGTACGAACCGCCTACACGTATGATGACTTGAATCGATTGGTTGACTTGCGACACAGCAACGCGGCGACTGACGTCGCTTTTTATGAATACGAATATGATTCATCCAGTCGAATCACATCGATCAACGACATCGATGGCTTGACAACGTACAGCTATGACGCTCGCGATCAACTGATCGGCGCTGATCGATCCGATGGCGATGTGCGCGGCGACGAGTCCTACACTTACGACGCCAACGGCAACCGAATCGAATCGCACCTGCACGGCGACGGCTACGTCACCGGCGCCGCGAATCGCCTGCTATCCGACGGTACGTACAACTACGAATATGACAACGAAGGAAACATGATCCTCCGCACGGAAATCGCAACCGGGGATTACCGCGTGTTCCAGTGGGATCACCGAAACCGGTTGGTGAGTGTGAGTGATTTTTTAACCAATGGAGACCCCGTTCAGCGAGTCGAATTTGAATATGATGCATTCGGACGACGAATCGCAAAATCCGTCGACCAAACCATCGGCGACGCCGCAGCTCCATCAATCGTCTATTTCGTTTACGATCGCGACCACGTGCTTCTTGATTTTGTAGACGAAGATGGCGATTCGATTGTTGACCCCGTTTTGAGTGTGAGATACTTGCACGGACCGCAAATCGATCAGGTTCTCGCGCAGGAGGTGCAACCATCGAACGTCGAATGGATTTTGACCGATCACCTCGGATCCACCAGGGCGTTGGTGGACGTAACGGGAATGATTTCACAACGTTTGGATTACGATTCCTTCGGCGACGTAATAATTGAACCTGGTGACGGGACTGGTTCCAGGTATCTGTATACCGGACGGGAATACGATCATGAGCTAGGCGTCTTCTATTATCGAGCGAGATATTACGATCAGAGCGTGGGCCGATTCTTGAGTGAAGACCCGTTGTCCTTCGGCGCAGAAGACAGCAATAACTATCGATACGTCCAAAATGATCCAATCAGCAACGTGGATCCAACCGGCTTAAAAGCCACAACTGCACAGCTTGAACATGAGTTGCGGTTTCTTAGGTATGATTTGCAAAGGTACACAGAACGTAGAGATTCGCTATTGCGAGACCTCACGCGACTTGGAAAGCGAATTTCAACTCGATTAGAAGCCATTGCTCAAGTAGATGCGCTGATTGAAAATGAACGGGACAGTAAGTCGAACAAGAAAGCACTTTGCGCTTGCAAAGTGATAGGAATCAGAGTTTCGCGATCGGTACGAAGTGCACTTGGTGCAGCAGAATCATGTAGCGAGGCTTTCAGCGATGACAATTCCCGTATGGATGAGCTTATTGAAATTCGTGGAAAACTTATTGAAGGCTTGCGAGACTTCTACAGCAGACAACAGAAGCTGTCTCAAGAAGAACAAGGGTACTTGGACGATATCAACAGCGTTGAGGATCGCATCAGTGTTCTTGAAGACGTGCTAGACTAATTGGGCGGCGGGACTGAAAGCCAAGTAGGTCATGCTCTGCATGACATCCATACTGAGCGTGCCAGATTATTTTTCATCAACTCACTGCCGCCTCCATATCACCCATTTCATGGACGTTTTATCACGAAATTGTCATGCGGAGCATGACCTACTGTTTTGCGTGACTCAACGAAGGAAGATTGCAAATTGCAAAATGAACATTGCGAATT
>JAGQPO010000044.1 GCA_020426665.1 Planctomycetales bacterium | reverse complement strand
GGTTGCGGGGATTCGGCGGACGACCTTCACCGCCGATGCTTTTCTGACTCGCAACGGTGATAACTACGTTATCGAAACGCGCGGTCGAACCGGAGAGCCAGTCGCCGGGGCAACGGTCAGTCTGGAGTTTGCCGTCGAAATCGGCGATGTACACCCCAGTAGTTACCTGCAATCGGATGATCGTGGGCAAGTGCAGCTTGGCAAACTGGTCGGCGTACGCCAATTGCAATACGGAGTCGCCGGACAGACGCAACATCGTTTCGACTTGGCGCTCGATCAACAAATTTGGCCCGCTGCGATTCACTTGTCGACGTCTGACGAATTGCGGCTGCCGCTTGTCGACGGTGCAGACGTCGGCAAATTTCGATTGTTGGAAACGCGTGAAGGAAAAAACCACGCCGACCGTTCAGACCAACTGCGGATCGAAAACGGTTTCTTGGTTGCCGCCAAATTGCCCGCCGGTGATCTTCGACTGGTCGATCGACGCACGGGAAATCAAACCCAGATTGCGGTCGTTGATGGCGGTGAAATTGATCACGTCCTGGTCGGCAAGGTTCGGCACCGCGAACAGAGCGTTACAGTTCCGATATCGATCGGCACCATCGGCCGCAACAACGACGGCAGTGTTTCCGTCCAGTTGACCGGCAACACCCAACTGGCACGCGTGCACGTGATTGCTTCGCGATACTTCGATCGTCATTCGCCCCTGGATGATTTGTATCTCGGCATGCCGGCTCTACGCGGTCGACAACTTTCCCTAGGACGCTGCGGATACGTCAGCGACCTACGGCTGGGCGATGAATACGAATACGTTCTACGTCGCCAATACGCCGACAAGTACCCGGGCGTGATGCTTCCCCAGCCCAGTGTCTTGCTGAATCCTTGGGAAACGGAAACGACGTCCAACCAAAGTCAAAACGCCCGCGACGGCCAGGCGCCCTCCGCGTCGGCGGCGCCACGACCCGAGAGTGCTGCGGATTTCGCCGACCCTACCATGGCCTTGGGGATCGACACAGATGCGTCGCCAGACTTTGACTTTCTTTCCGACGCCGGTGTCGTCGCGGCAAACTTGTTCCCCGACGCTCAAGGAAAACTGACGATTCCAGCCGACCTGGTCCAAGGCATGCCGCTGATCCAGATCGTCGTGTCCGACCCGACGACCGTGCTGCGCAAAACGGTCACTGCAGCTCTACCCGATGCGGATACCGAAGACTTGCGACTGGCCAATTCTTTGCCGATCGATCAATCACTCTCCTTCGAGCGGGCCGTTTCGATCGTCTCGGCCGACAATCCACTTGATCTCGCGACGTTGGGTTCGGCGCAGGTCCAGGTCTACGGTGACGTCGCCTCGCTGATGACGTTGTACCGCACCTTGGTCAATGATAAACGGCTGGATGAATTCCAAGTCCTCGGTCGTTGGCATGCCTTGAAGACCGCCGAAAAACTGGAGCATTACTCCAAATTGGCGTCACATGAATTGCACCTTTTCCTGAGCGTGCACGATCGAGAATTTTTTGATTCCGTGATCAAGCCCTACTTGGCAAACAAAAAAGAAAAACAATTCGTCGATCAATGGTTACTCGGCGAGGATCTTTCCGAATACGGGACGCTTTGGAAGTACCAACGATTGTCGGCCGCCGAGCGGGCACTGCTAGCCATTCGTGTTCCAGATCTTCGCACACACATACGCCGTGATCTATTTGAAACCGTCGCGATGATGGACGAAGACTACGGCGCGAATCGCAAATTGATCGAAAGCGCATTGCGTTCAAGTGGAATGGCGATCTCCGGCATGATGGCGGACGAGATGGCCGGCGAGGTCCGCATGAACTTACAAGATGGCGTCGTCCGTGAAAGTGAATCGCTGTACGCGGAAATGGACAGCAGCGGTGCGATGGGCGGAATGGGCGGCGCACTGGGATTGAACAAAAAGCTCGCTGAATCGGCCCGTGGCGGCATCGCACGCCGTCTCGGTCGGGCGGCCCAGGAGAAAGCCGAGTCGCCTCCTGCCTCGATGGCGTTTGGCGCTCGCAATTGGGCCGCACTGGCTGACCAACGAGGATTCTACCAGGCACTCGACAGCACCAAGCAATGGGCCGAAAGCCAATTCGACCAAGTGCGTGTCGTCGGCGGACCGTCACCGATCGATTTGATTCCAATCAATTCGTTCTGGAATGATCTGGCCAACAATGAATGGGCCGACAATTCACCCTCGCCCGCCGTATCCAAACACCTGCTGGCATGCACCAACAATCGCCATTCCGCATTGATCGCATTGGCGATGTGTGGATTGCCTTTACAATCCGGCGAGATCGCGTTGCCCGCGAGACCCGAAACGGTTTATCGTCCCGCCCACTCCGTTGCACTGGTTACGAAACGATTAAGGACACTGCAATCCGCCGGCGACGAATCCAGCGTGTTGATCGGCCAATTGTTTCAACAAGTCAACCAGGACTCGCAATCGGATAAACAACCGCACGATCCCGACCAGTTCGTCACCGGCGAGGCCTATCAGGGCCAGGTGGTTGTGTCTAACCCCACCGCGACGGAAAAGGTCGTCGAACTGTTTTGGCAAATCCCCGCCGGCAGTATCCCGTTGGCCGGAAGCCAGGTAACCGACAGCAAGACCATTCGACTCGCTCCGTTCGCGGTTTCCGCGGTCGATTACAAGTTCTACTTCCCCTCCGCAGGCCAATTCATTCACTATCCGGCGACGGTTTCCGACGGCGACACACTGCTGGCAAGCGCGAACAAGAAGTCGTTTGACGTGGCGGAGGAATGGAACGACGACGCGGTGACATGGCAATCGATCGCGCGCGACGGGTCGGCCGCCGAAATCAAAACGTTTCTTGACAAGGCCAATTTGCACGAACTGGATTGGACGCATGTGCTGCACCGGATGAAAGATCGTGACGTCTACGATACGGTCGTCGATGTGATGAAGAATGCCCGGCTGCCCGAGCCCGCGGTATGGGCCTACGGTTTCCATCACGGCGATCCGGATGCGATGCGTCGCTTCCTTTCGCTGCGCGACGATCTTGTCGCCAGCGCCGGTCCCGCGTTGGAATCCAAACTGCTAAGCATTGATGCCATCGAGCGAAGTTCGTATGAGCACCTTGAATACGCCCCACTGGTTCGCGCCAGGATTCACCGGTTAGGTGATGAGAACGAAATTTTGAACCCGACGTTCCTGGGCCAGTATCAACAATTTGTCCGCCGGCTGGGTTTCCATTCGTCGATCGGCGACGTCGAAAAAATGCCGCTGACGTATTACCTGTTGTTGCAAAATCGCATTCACGAGGCGACGGAAGTCTTCGGTTCGGTCGACCCAGAGAAGATCCCCAGCCGACTGCAATACGACTACTTGGCCGGGTACCTGGCTTTACACCTGGGCAATTACGATGCGGCACTTGAGATCGCGACTCGCTACGAGAGTCATCCGATACCACGCTGGAATGACCGGTTTTCGCAAATGGCGTTACAAGTCCGCCAACGATTTGAATTGATGGATTCCGGTCAACTCGTTTCGGTTGGCGGAGACAAAGCCATCGACGAAGCCGGTGTTTCAACCAAGGCCGCCGATTTGGCGATCGCGGATCGTGACCGCGCCAACAGCCAAGCTTCTGCGGCCGTCCCAGAAGTTATCGTTCGCGTCGAAGGTGACGCCGTTCGAATCGACCATCGAAACACCGATCAAGTTGAAATCAATCTGTACGGTGTCGACCTGGAGTTGCTGTTCAGCAAAGCACCATTTGCACGTGATGACCTGCAACGGATCGCCATGGTGCGTCCGACTCGCAGCGACACGGTGACGATGAAAACCAATACCGGAACGTCGCAGTATCAGATTCCAAATGATCTGAGAAGTAAAACATTGTTGGTCGAAGCCAATGTCGGTGCCTCACGCAATACAACTTTGTATTACGGCGGTGAATTGACGACTTATGTCAGCGAAGGATTTGGCCAACTGCAAACCACCGATGCGAAATCTCATCGCCCCATCTCCGGTGCCTATGTCAAAGTTTACGGGCGTTACCCCGATGGCAGCGTTCGATTCTACAAAGACGGCTACACCGACGGACGTGGACGTTTTGATTACACCAGCATCAGCGCCGCGGACGCCAAAGGTGCACAACGATTCGCAATTCTGGTGCTCAGCGACGACAAAGGGGCCACACTACACGACGTCGCCGCTCCCTGATCATCAGGTCACTTGACCAACCATCCGCCTTTTTGGCGTTTGTTGATGCTGCGCAGAACGGCGATGGCGCGTTGGCGTCCGATGCGTCCCTCGGCCAGGTCTTTGTAGACCTGATCGGCTTTTTGGCGACGCTTCAACGAATCGGTCAAATCCAAGAACTCCTCGCCGTAGCGGATGGCCCATTCATTCCATCTGGCACGCCGTGACAAACGCACGTCGGCCCGGGGCGTCTGGTCTTCGGTCGCCTCGTCGATCGGCATCGTTTCAACATGGCGGGCGGCGTCCTCCGGTGAAGACAACCGTTTCAGACGTTGCTCCAGTGAATGGATCATCGCCTGCAGGTCCGGCCGAAGCAGAAACCTGCTTTGCTTCGCTTGATTGACAACTCCCCACATCGCCTGTTCGCACAATTGCCCGATCGCCGGCATCGCCGACAGTGCCTCCAAACCGCCGGCCGCAACCGACGTTTGCGCGCTTAACGCGGCAAGACAGGCTTGGTGGCAGGTGTCCCAGGCTTGAAATCGATAGACAAAATCCAGTCCGGTGCCTTTGATGTTTTGTAACCCGATCAAGCGATTGGTAAACCCCGGCGGAGTTTCATCAACGACAAAGGAAACAACTTCCTCTCCCGTTGCCCCTTCGTCGTGCAGGATCACCAGTTTTCGCGTGAACCACATCCGCAGCATCATCTTGTAATCCGCCTCGATGCGATCGGCGTCGGCATATTCACCGTCTAGAATTCGCCGCTCCATCCGCTCGTATTCATCGATCGATGCCAGCCATTGGCGATGATGCTTTGCAATGCAATTGACCAACGAAGGCGTCGCCCCCGATTTGACGAGCGCCGCCGACATCCCATCGACATTGTCCATCATCATTTTGATGTGACTTAGCACCGTTGCGGTATCAGCGCCGACCCAACGGAGCGTTGCGTGCACACAGGCCGCCAACCGCTTTTGCAATTGTTCACGATCGATGACCTGGCGAAATTCGCGGGCAGCATTCTTTAATGTGTCCAACGCATATTGCCGGTCCCAACGATTCCCATGGTTCGAATCACGCAACGTCAACGTTTCGGCGCGCTCACCCCAGGCGTCTTCGATAAAACCTCGCATTCCTTCGAGATTGCTGCCGATCAAGAAGAAGCGATCCGCGTTCAAATCTTCGACCAGGATTTTGGCAAAAACCTTTGATCGCGGAACGCGGTCGGCCCGGTTGTTTACGATTCCACAGACCCAGGTTGTTGGATCGTCCCAAGGATCCTGGCGGTCGAAGCCGAGACGTTTCCAATTCCCCATGCATCCGAAACGTTCGTTCGCTGACATCCCATTGGTGAACTGGATTTTCCGAGTCCGCACCGGCGAAACGGGGTGTGTTTTCAATACGCCCAAGTCGGGCACCAGGTAATCGCCCATCGCTTTGACGGCGACGTCCTGGGCCACACCCAATTCTTCGGCCATTGCCGTGACCAGTGCGACGTTGTCCGGATGCTCTTTGTAGGGAAACCTGTCCAAAACATCTTTTGTGACCAACCCCGATTCCAACCAGCCGACGCCGCGGAAGGTGGTCTTCACCTCACGACAGCTTTCCGTGACGTAAGGCCGCATTTGTTCTTCGCTAGATATCAAACGCGAATGTTGCGGAACGAAACCGGAGATGGTGGTCGCAACGTTGTGTCCGGCCGGTCCTTGCAGGTCTTCGTGATCAGGATAGGTATTGGTGATGGTCGCCAGGTCATCGCACGTCCATTGACGCTGCAGTACGTCAACATACGACGGTGTCAGCGCCATGCACTCCCACAAGAAGACACTCGGTTTCATCCGAGCAACCGTCCGCAGCAGATTGGATTGCTCCCAGATCGTTGCCTTGTCGAACGGCCGGAAAAGTGGAATCTCCAGCGGTTCGGCGTAGGGATCGGCATGAATAAACATCGCCTCGCAGCCCGTCGTTTTGGACACCAAGCCGTGCCCCATCGCGCCGATGACGGCAGCCTTCAAGCGTTCGGTTCCTGATTTCCCCCGCGTCCCCCATCCGCCGATCGATAACGGAATCCTTCGTCGCGCCGACCGCAGTTGAAGATTGGACCAGAGATGTTTGAAAACGACGACCAAAATGACGGCAACGGTGAACAACAATAGATGCTCGAGCGTGTTCTCAAACGCTGCAGCAAAGTAATCTTTGAATCGGCCGAACCACCCCTGGGCAATCTCGGACCAACGCAACGTGTTGAAAGCAGAATCGCCCAGCATCAGAAACGCCAGCGACGCTTCGCCCCCGGTTTCTTCGCGGACCCTGCATGCGGTTTCACTCTTTGACGCGGCAGACCGCCCGAATCGCGAGCAATAGCCTCGCAAGGTTCCAAGAATCGATCGTTTTGGTTGCCGATTTCCGTGGCGAAAGAACCGCATCACGGTCGCATCATCGTCATCGGATTCACTGTAGCTTTCAAAATCAATCCGGAACCCAAGATCCCTTAACGAATTGATATAAGACGATGCGGGAAAAGTATCGTCATCCCAATTTCGAAGCTTTGCGTATTCCGCAAAGCGAAAGTTCAAATGCGCCGCGGCAATACATCGGCGTACAAATGATTTAGGCGCAAGCACACACGTTTGTCCCTGGGCCGTTGCGAACCGAACCATTTTGGCGCGGAACCAACTCTGGTTTAATACGGCAATAAAATCATCCATCAACGGCAGGAACGGTCGCCAGGTCCCGTCGCTGTCGATCGTTAGCGGTTCACCCGGAACCTTGGTCTCACTTAACTCGCCGCAAATTTGACTCATGATTCGCAGCGGCGCGGCATTGATCCGACCAACGGTGTGTCGAAGGGCCTGGCGTTTGTCCGTTGCGGTATGCGTCGCTTCATAAAAGCATCGCCACAAACGCAACCCAAAAACGGGGCCGCGTGTGATGTAGACTCCCCATGGTTTCCGATGAACATCAAATCCGAAATCGTCGATCGAAATCGTTGCCAAGATGCGTCCAAGTTGCTGATCACTTAAGCCCTTGAACCATTCCACGGGAAACCGTTTCGTATGGCCGATCGGAATCAGTCGAAGCTGTGATTCGATTTTTGTAATCAACTGCCTCGCCGCCTCATGACGGGTCGCCCAAATCCGCTCTCGGGCCTGGGCGGCATAGCGTCGAACGGCGGTTGATTCTGCCTTGTTGACCAGCGATTCGATGGCGGGCTCGATTCTTTGCCGATAGTACTCGCTGACATGCCCGACGTGTTCGCTCGGTGCGGATTGATAGAAATTGCCCAAGACCAGGCATGCCGTATGCAAGGCGACGCGTATGACAAATGAATCCGCTTCGTCGCGCAGCGCGTTGGCGATACATTCCAGCGATTCAAATCGCCGCGCCAGGCCACCTTCCATTTCGGTCGCCACCAGGATCGCGGCGGCACGAACCTGGGGCACGGCGTCTTCCCGCGCAAGTCGAATCCATTGTTGTTGGTTCGCCTCGTGCCTGCCGAAAAATGCGGTCCGCGCGAATTGTTGCCGAACAAATTCACTGGGATCGTTTTCTGCGCGAGGAAGTTGCAGGTCTCCATCCATCCCCTGACGAAAACGTCGCTCCAGCGTTTTCAATGCGTGCCGACGAACAAATAAATCGTCGCCGCCGCGAACACGCGATAATCGGCGTACCAGCAAGCTGGCGGCATCGCCCGGACGCATTGCGATCAATACGTCCAACGCGCTGCATTGGACCCAGACATCCAGATTCGCTTTGAACGCCGCGCGATTCACGTCGGCGACAAATCGTTGGCTCAAAAAACTTGACGCACATTCATCCGGCAAAACACTTAACACGCGGCGGATACAGCCCAGTGCCGACGCCAGGACTCGCGGGTCTCCCTCGTAATTCCAAACCGCGTAAACCCTTTCTTCCACTCCCAGTCGATCCCAAAGTTGCCTCAAGTTTTCCGCCGATGCGTTACGTGAACGCACTAATGAAAACATTTCGTCCAGGACGACGCCCAGGCGATCCATCACGAACGAAAGCATCAGCTCTCCTTGGCCGACCTGGCGTAGGAAGCGATCATTGACGGCTTCCTCGTCAAACCATCGACGGAACGCAGCCTGATCCCGGCGCAGATCACGACGACCGGACCCGAGTTGTTCGGCATACCGCAAAATGACTTGCTCGCGTTCGGTCTGGCTGTTGACGGCGGAAAGGTTGCGCCGAAAATCTCGGTTGCCGCTTTTCAGACGCGTCAGACGCGTTGTCAAAACTCGGCTGTGGTGCAGCAAGAAATCTGCCAGCAGACGCACACCCTGTTGGTCGGCCAAACGTTCATTATCAGCGTCTGCGGATTGGCCAGCAGAGGATTGACCAGCAGAGGATTGATGATCCACCGCGTCAGGGTCGATTACCCCCAGTGTCGAAAACCACTGCATCGAAAGGCCGCTGTTTTCCAGCCGCTCTTGCAGCCACCTTTCCCGAGCGTGCTTGGGAACCTTGTTGATTTTCGCCAAAAGTTCTTTACGCGTGACAATCAACCAGTCGTCAAAAGATGATCGCAACTGGACCACCAAGTCACGGTTTAACTTGGCCGTCACCTCCGTCAATTGGAGACCAAGCAGCACATCAATTTGGCGTCCAAGGTCGAATACGTCCAACAACGTGTTTTGACGAAGCAACCGTGACGCCGACCGCACGCCACCTAACGAAACAACCGACTTACCCTTTCCGGCTTGCTTGACCCCCTGGACAAATCCATCCGGCCCGACCGGCGGCGGAGTCATTGGTGTCGAGGAGGACAACGTCATCGTTACGTCTTACGGTTCAAAAAGGTAACGTCGCGCGGCCCGTTCGTCGCGCAGGGGTCGGAACAAAATCGATCCGGGGCGGAAGTCGCGGTAACCTCGCCCGTCATTGGTGTAAAAAACGTAACTCAACCCGATTGTCGTGTTGTTGTTGGTCAGGTCACTGCGTAGGGAGAACCCCCACTGGCCCCAACCGTCACGCCGTTCGCTGCGACCCGGTCCGTGTTCCTGGGTCCACTGCAAGTCGGCGTAAACGACGTTTTGCAGTCGCGACGTGCTGCGATCGTTATCGGCAAAGTACTCCGTCATCCGATAGGAGAGGCGAATTTGTAACGGTCCGAACAATTGGTCGGTTCCCACATGCAACCCAGCGTTATCCGGCGTCCATTGGTCCGAATTGCTGACCAACGCCGGACTCAACCACCAACGACTATCTAGATTATTCTGGTAAAGCAAACGATGCGTTAGGCTTAAACCGAACGGATGATCCGACTTGTAACGGGTGAACACGTCCTGGTCGAAGGCGCCGGCAACGTACCCGTCGTCGTTGTCGCGCACCGATCTTCCGAACGTTGACAACGCCCATCGACCACTCCACTCCGGCGACAGGTAATGGTTCCTCGAGACACTCGCCTGGAATCCGGTTGTCCATGCGTCCCGAGACGCGTTAGATCCGACTTGGCGGTTCAAATTGAACTGGCCCAAAACATAACCCCGGTAATCCAGTCGCAACGGGCCGCGTCCTTCTGCGTCTGCCCACGGATCACAAACGCCGACCGAAAAACTCTTTGATCCGCGGTGGTCCAATCCGATCGTCGGAGATCCGTTTTCCCGAGTGCGCGCCAGTAGGTCCGTGTCGGTATAGTGATCGCTCCAACGATGATGTTGCAGCCGCGAAACTTTGAATTCGATGAAGTCATCACTAGTGGCCGACAGCGGGAATTCTTGCTCGGCATAGCGACTGCGATAGCGAACCCCAAATCCCGTCGTTCCCGGCCATCGGTTTTGCGGATCGGCCCATTCGTCAAAACGCACCGACAGTGGAACCAGATCTCCGCTGCGAAGTGCCAGGGTGTCGACGGTGGAAATCGATTCGGGAAAATCAATTTTGTGGTAAACCGCCTGCACCAGGGCGTCGGCCCAGTCCGCCGCAGATTCGATGTCGTCGTCGGGCTTTGCGGTAACAACACCGTCCGTCAATTTGGCCCCCTGCATCATCGCAGGTCCGCTCGGATAGACCAATTGAAAGACTCGATACAACGCGGGTTCAGCACCCGCCGGCGGTGCGAATGTTAACTCTCGGTCGCCCCGCGTCCAATGATGTTCGCTTCTCGTGACGCCATCTTGATATTGATCCACGCGGATGACCGACGGACCAGAGACACCGACGACCAGCGGACGGTCGGCGGTCGCGACATGGTAATTGCGCTGGTCAACGACCCGACGAACATTTCCGTGTTGAATCGACATGCGACGACCGGATTCGTCGATTTCGTAAACATCCACCAAGACGTATTGATTGGGAAGTGGATCGGCCAAACTGATCCCGATCGAATGCCGACCGGCCGGCATGTCCAGCCTTGTCGACACCCACTCGTTCGGCGTCGAACATGCAACGGACAGTGACCTTGAACGAGTCTCTACGATCGATGTCGCCGAAGGCACCGGCACGAATCCGACCGTCGGTTGGTTGAATTGAAACTCAAACACGGTCGGCTTGGAGTCGTTGATCTCCAAATTCAATCGCGACTCACCCGCCAACGCATACCGCGACGAAGAACGTGGCATCAACTGCTTGCGGATCCGCACCTGCGGGCTCTCGGGTGTCCAATCGTCGACCTCGATCGAATGCATCCCAGCACGTTGATCAAATTGTTGATACAATTCCCAACTCGATCCTACACGCAATCGGTCTTGAAGCGATTGGTTGTTTGATTCTGACTGTTGCGACAAGTCAAGTAATTGGACCAACCCGGCCAACCTGGGATCGCCACGACGGTCCAACGGATTCGCGGGGGCCAACCGGGCATCCATTTCGCTTTGATGCGTGATCGCAATCGCGGCATCCAACGAAGAATCTCTGTCGGCGATCACCAGCACGGGGTCAACCGGAATCAACCGTTCAAGCAGCGGATCAATGTCCGGCCCCGAAAACGCAAGAATCATGTCATGATCGACACATCGACAGGACGTTGCCAGATAATGAATCGGTGTGGTCAAGCACTTGTGATCACGCCGAAAAACACGAACACAATCCTGGCACTTTTCGCCCGGATCGGTTCGGGAACAGACATGTCTCGGTTTCCCGAAACGCCCCTGAACCACACAATCCATTGTTGTGGAATTAACCGGTGGCAACATCGGCAAACTGATCTCGGGACGTTCCGCTTCGATTTGCACCAGGCAATGATGATCGGAGCAATAGACCCGAAATTGATTTCGTCCTGCGGGTAAATCGATCACCGATTCAACCAATTGGCCGACCGGATTCTGTTGCCCGTCCACACGCAATGTCGTCGACACGGCGTTGCTGGTAATCGGCACCAATGTCGACTGCCCGCCACTTTCGAAATGCAGCCAATCGTTGATCGAATCGTTCGCTATCCCCGCTGCATGCAACGGTCGCACAGCCAACTTGATCCGCGCCGGCCCCTGGATCGTGACTTCGGCGGGGCGATCCGAAGTCGCGACGAAGTGGTTTGATCGCGTTCCTCGCGTCAATGAAACGGTTTGCGCAATCCCGGCGGCTCGTCGAACGGACGACGACAATTGATTCCATCGCGTCGCACCCGGATTCTGCGATTGCCATTGTTCCCAGCGACCAATCGCATCGAATCGGACGGCTGGATCGGTGTGTGATAGCTGACCAAAAATTTGTTCCCCTGCTTGTCCGTACGCAAGCCATTGGCGGCCCAACGTCCCGGCAGCCGCCAATGTCTGCCTTGCGTGATCGTAGAACCCTAGCCTTGACTGTTTCAGGCCCATCCACAGGTTTTTCTTTGCGGGGCTTTTAATCCGATCGAGTGCCCTATCAAATGTCGTCCACCACTGTGCCTGAAGACTGCAACGCAACAATAAATCTTCCGTGCCGTCGTGAGATTCCAAATCGGACAACAAGATCAGCGCGTCGCGGTAGCGCGATCCGTCAGCTAGTTCATTGGCCAATCGGATCTCGGCGTCTCTGTCGCTCCACTGGATTGCGGCGAACGCCAAATATCGCATGCGATCATATCGATCGGACGAAGCTTCGGCGATCAATCGCTCGAAAACCTCTCGCTGAAATGCGGGATCGTTCGAATACACCATCCATCCCCGCAATTCCATCATTGCCAGGAAATCTTCGCCGGACGATTGCAACGCATCGACGCGTGACATCACGGCTTGGTTCCTGGTTTGGCCGTCGCTGTGGCGAATCAAATCAGACAACAACTCGATGGTCGCCGGCCAGTTTCGCTGCGTGGTCAAACGGCCGATCAATTCCAACTGTGTTTCGACGGTGGCATCATCCCATCGGTCTTCTGATGCATCCGTTATCGGGCTTTGACGGACGCTGTCCAGAATGACGCGATGATGATCTCGCAACTCCGACTCCAACTCGAACGCATCGTTGTCCAGTTCGTGTCGGGCAAATGCCGCCGACCGGTCATCGCCGGCTTCGTTATCCGCAATCGAGTGAAGGTAACGGTAACTTGTTTCGGACAATTCACTGGGTCGGCCGTCAAGGTATTGCAAGCCGACACCGATCGGCGCATCGACACAACCGCCGTCGCAAGATTCAATCCACACGCAAACCTGGTTGACGTTGGCCGGCTTGACGAACTCCGCGGTTGCCGCCGTGACGCTCGGTACGTTTTCGCGAAACATCGCAAACGGACCGCCGGCGGTTGATTGATCAAATTTGCCGTACGTCGCAACCATCGCCGCTAATGCTGCTTCGCCGGTGGTGGGCACCAGACGTGCGCGATCGACACGACCGTCGGGAGTTACCAAAAACTCTAATGGTGGCCGACCATCCATTCGGATCATCACCCGAATAGCCTTTTCCAACTTTGTTTGATCAACAATCAAACGAACCACCGACGTGCCAAGACCGTCCGGAAAGCCGTACGTCAACGGATCGGCGCAATCGTCCGTCAGATCCACCAGCGTGGCCTGTCCGATCAGAGAAAGTGAAGACTCCAGATGTTGCGCGCCGACAATCCGCTCGGTGTGTTCGTCCCCAGGTCGACGCACCTGGCGACGAACATAGGCCGCACGTCGAAGCGTCGAATCCGTCGGCAATTGGGTGATCGCCGCGTCGCGAAACATGGTGTAGCGATTCCGCAAACGCTGGCACAATTCGTCAATGTCGATCTCATCACCATAGTTGACGTCACTCATGTGCCGACTGGCGCACGCCCGCAACCACATGTAGGCTCGCAAGCCTGCGTGCGGGATCGCGTTGTCGCGCGCGAGCCCTTGCATCCGCTGCTGATTCAAATAGGGATCCCAAAGCAGGTCCCCGGTCATGTTCAAAAGTGCGGGGGAAACACCGTCACGGTCTGCCAATCCGAACGTACGACCGTCATCGATAAAATCCTGGGCGCCAAAGTCGATCGCATCCCAAATCGTCACCGCCTTTTTCAGATTCTCCCAACTGGGGTAATCAAAACTGCGATTCAAATTTGGACGACACAAATCCAAACCGACTCCGTCGATCCGCACGAAACAATCATGCGAAGTTTCGATCTCGACCTTTTTGTCGCCGCAATCAAGGTCCAGGTAGGCGAACTCGCGGCGCCCAATCAATCGCTCCTGTCCATCAACGTATTGGCGATGCTGATTCGTTGGTTCGGTGTCCAGTGACAACACTCGGTACAAATGGCCGTCAACGAACACGCGTATCCAATAGGTTTGTCGACGCTCGGGTTGCATGTCATAGCGCAGCCGCGCCTCGACACGCACTCGACTGGCGCCGGGAAGTTGAAACCCGGTGCGATCACCCCCACACAATGAAGTGTATTGACGAGGCCTGGTACCAAGGTCGTCGGAAAGGGTGACGCGATTCTTCGTCGCGATTTCGCATTCGTAGTAGTCCAGGGTTTGAATCGGCGGTCGGGCCGAAGTGTAAATGGCCAATCGGACCGCGTCGATCGACGCTCCCGAACGACACACCTTTGCAATCGAGTAACCCGATTCGTTGCCTGCCGACAACAATGAACATCCGCCGGAAACGATCGCCGATGTCTGCTTGCGAAACATTCCCGACCCGTTTGATGTCCAGATCTCGGTCAGACCGTTATCGATCGGCTGTCCGTCCACGCTCTCGACGCGAATCATTTCATCCGGCGGAACAAGAAATTCAATCGATTCAGAAGGCGACAACGTGACGGTCGCGATTCCGCCGGGCAACTGTCGCTTCGGACGAACACCACAAATGTATTGATCCGAAAAGCTGACGTTTTCCCAGATCAAGTTTTTGCGTTTGCCGGCCAATGCACGCCGCGTCACATCCAGATCCTGTCCGCGGACGACGCCGCAACCGGCAAACATCGACAGTGCCATGCCGAACACAATCGGCAACCAACCCAGGCGCGCAGCGCCACCGTCATCGCGGCAGCGATTCCTGCGCAGTTCGATACGCAATCCTTGCGGCATTCCGGGGTGGCTTCACGCGGGGGACCGTGAAAGTGGAAAAAACGCCCTCGAAATGCTTGTAGCATTTTTTTCAATCAGAACGCAAGCAACCAATACACGCCGGTTTGCTAGCAATCCTTGCCATCAACATCAATGGAACTGTCCCGGAATATCTTCCGCACTTAACCGGTCCAGGTCAGCTGGGGTTGCGGTCACAACGCTTCGCTTGTTCCCTGACCCAAGGCTTTGGTGATGAATGCCCGTTGGGCAAACCCGTGCCCAATCGAATACATAGATTCCGTTAGAGCCGGGAAACCTGAAACCTAAAACCTGGAACCTGAAACCTGAAACCTGGAACCTG
>JAGQPO010000043.1 GCA_020426665.1 Planctomycetales bacterium | reverse complement strand
GCTAAGCTGGACGGTCCCTTTAGCCGCCCATTTTCGCTGCTACGCAGCGACAGGGAATCGCCTAAAGGCTAACACCAACGGTTGCTGAATCACTTTTCATCGAAGCGGTGTTCGGTTTCCGGCACGTTCCAACAATCACTCGGCCGCATCGACGGCGGATTTTAGTGTTCCGCCGCTGGTCAGAGTGATCGACTTGTCGTCGATTTTGATTTTGACGCGGTCGGCGTCAATCGATTCGACCACGCCCCGAACGCTACCGATTTCGAATTCATCCCCGACTCGCAACTTTAACGTTTTGCCTCGCGTTCGGACGTTCATCCAGGCCGTCCAATCTTCGGCGCCTTGTACCAGGCCGGTCAAATACGTTTGTTTGGCGTCATCGAATTCCAGCGGCGGTTTCTCTTCCGGCGGTGGAGGCGGAGGATCGACTACCTTCACCAACAACGTTTCTTCGACGGCACGTCGTGGATAGCCGTTGTCCGACGCACGAACCGTGACTTTAAACTCTTCCAATTCATCCGACTCGACGCGTAACGTTCCGCTGCGTGAATCAATCGTTACGTTTTCGGGTGCGTCAACCAACTCGAATTCAATTCGATGCTGCTCAGAATCTTTGAACGCCAACGGAAAAGCTTCGCGACGCCCCTTTGTGGCCTGCAACGTTTTTTCACCGGCATATGACGGAGCACGATTGGGTGGTTCGAACAGATTTCGATTGAGTATCGGGTCGGTGTATGCAACCGCATCCGGATCAACTCGCCATGCGTTCGTTCTGGGCGGCGTCGCCTCGACGGGCGCCGCCTTCAACGACGCAACCTCGATCGCCATATTGATCGTGAATCCCTCTTCCGTCTTTGCAGGCTTTAGATCGAATTCACGGATCCGATGCAAATAGTCCTTGGCTTGGATTTCGTGCATCAATGCGAAGATATCGGGTGAACCGGCACGACCCGTCAACCGGAACGTCATTTGCTGGAACAACTCACCCGGCACGGGCCGATCACTTTCGACCTTGGCTTCTTTGATATTGTGCTTCTTTACGACATCGAACAGCCAACTCTGATAATCGCTGCGTGCGCGTTCGATATCGCTGGAGACGGATCGCACCAGGTATTCGCCCATTTGGCGATCGGCCAATGCGCCTTGAAACTGCAATTCGGAGAGTTGCAACTGACGCTGCTGAAGCGATTCGAACTGGCTACGCCGCTGCTTGATCGCCGTTTTGTATTTCGTGAAGCCCCACTGACCGATCCCGATTACAAACAATCCGCCGACCAATAACGATAAAATTCTTTCACGCTGGTTCATGCTTCGATCTCCGTCGGCTTTTCGGTTGACGGTTCCGACTTGTCGCTGTCCGCATCTGCTTTTTCTTCTTCAATCTTTTTTGATTCGATACTGCCCGGCTCGGCATTACTGCCTGTCTCGGCACTACTGCCCGACTCGGCACTGCCTGTCTCGACGCTTTCCGTTTCAGGGCTGCTCGTCTGATCGCTGCCTGCACCTTCTGCGGCTTCCGGCCGATCACCGTTCGCATTTTCGGTTGCCTGATCCGTTGCGGCCGAAGCGACTTGGTCACCCTTTGCTTCCGTCGCTTGGTCATCGCCCGCTGCGGCTGAATCAGTTTCATTTTCAACCGAATCGGTCTCCGCTTCGGCCATTCGCGAGTAGCGGGTGTTCCGAATGCTTAACCCATCGACGGACACCGATTCGGTCACCGTCCACTTGTACGCGTCCTGTCCCTTTTGTTCTTGGCTGCCTTTACCGACAACACTGTGCTGTTGGTCGCGAAGTGATTCTTCCATCTCATTGATCACGGCGGGGTCGGTGACGGCACTTTCGACGCGAAGCGTTCCGCCTCCTCTGCGAGTGTCGGAGACTCCGGAGATACTTCGGACAATAAACTTGTCACTCGGCGGGACCTTTTCGGCCAATCGACGAAGCTCATCCAACCAATTGACGTCACCATCCAGAAAGGCGTCGACCTTCTCCGTTCTTTCGATGCTCTCCTTAGCCAACTCGGAAGGCTTCAACAACAGATTAACTTCGGTGGTCGCGTTGGCGATTTTGCGGTCCCATTCGGCGAATTGGCGATAAACCAAAAATCCAAGCAAGAAGACGGCGGCAATTGGTCCACCGATCATCAGTATTCGTCGCAGTCGATCAGGCTCTTCGACGGGACGTTGTCGAGGGTTCAAGAAGTCGATCAGTGTATCCGCTGCGTTTTCGTCACCGGCCAACAATCCGACTAGTGGCGCCAAGCGGCCGACGTGCTGAGGAAGTGCCGCACGGTCAAATTGCAGATCGACAAGATCAAACGGATTGACGGCCTGGACGTCCTTGCACCCAATCGTTTCTTCGATCGCAGCAATGTCGTCGGTGTGGACCGCTTTGTTTCCCCAAACAACGATCCGACCCGGCGTGGATGTTTCGCCACAGGCCACCATGGTTCGATGCAACTCGCTGGCGATCGCTCCGCTGCGGTGACGTTCCTCGCTGGGCAGCCGAACGGTACGCACAAAGATCACTTTGCCGTCCCGCGCGATCACGATTTCCGCGTCATCGGTCAACAAGTCGATCATCACACAGATCGTCGGCGGTTTGCTGGTTCGCAAATACAACGATGCGGCCGTCAACGGTCTCAGGGCGACACGCTTGGGCACCAATTCGGACGTCGAACAAAGTTCTCGGACACGATCCAGATCGCCGGGGGCAACCGCAGCGGCGATCAGTGTTCTACTTTCGGAGGTTCGATTGGTAACCAGGAAATCGACAATGGCCCGATCGCTGGCCGATGCAAAACTGCGAATCGCTTGGAACCGAACCATGTCCGGCAGTTCCTCGTCCGGAACCGGCGGAAGTTGCAGTTCGCGCAATTCCGCTTTACCACGACCGATCGCAACCAGTGTTTCGGTTTTCTGCAGGTTCTCGCTCGTGATGTATGCGCGAAGTTTCTCTGAAACCGAGCCGTTGTCGGCGATCGGAATCACTTTGGCATCAGTCACTTGAACGCGAGTGCCGCTGCAGTTGGCAACGACGATGCGCAATTCCGAGCTGTCGTAATCGAGGGCTATTTTTTTTGGCATGGCGGATAGTCTAGTTGGACATTGTTAATTCGCATGGGGTGTTTTGCCCGCTATTGCGGTGTTGCCACGGCTGCGTCTCCCGTCACCGCGGCGACATTGCGGATTCCCAGCACCGACAGATCAAACCCCCGACCCAGGTGACTGAGATCGCGGTACGAGATGATTTTTGGATTCACCGTG
>JAGQPO010000042.1 GCA_020426665.1 Planctomycetales bacterium | reverse complement strand
GCATATTCGCAAAAGGTCGGAACTTTGAGAAGAAGAGGCATCCGTGGGTGGATGCGATTCTGACCAAACAGAAATCTTCAGGGTTCACGATTCGAAAAGTTCGCGATTGTCATCCTGCTTTCAACGCATTCTTTAAGAATCGAGCAAAGTCCGTTGGGGTCGATTCGCTTCCTGTTGGATATCAGATTCGAATGGTGTCGCACTACCAGATATCTGACAATGATAATCAAGCCGTCGAAACATACATTTGGTTGGTTCGCCGATCACAAGGTCGCAGTACATTTCAGCCATAGTTAATCATCATGCCCATCAATCCTGTTCAGTTTGCGCATTCGATCTGTGACGAGTTTCTGCGTTACATTTTCTCAGAGTTCCCCCTTTCCGATCCGCAGATGGAATCGCAGGCAAAGGCTCTGCTCAAGGGATCCAACTCTCTAGACATTCCACTCGTCAAAGGTCCATTCGTTTCGTTATCCGAAGCGTTCGCGAAAGGCGATTCGATACAACGGTTGGCCGATGAAGGCACACTTCACCCGGTCATGCCAGGACTTATCGGATATCCGACCATGTACCTGCACCAGCAGGAGGTGCTCGAAGCCGTTCGTAAGAAACGACACGTTCTCGTTTCGACGGGTACTGGGTCGGGAAAGACGGAGGCTTTTCTTTATCCAATCGTGGACCAATTACTGCGGGAACGCGACCAGGGCATCACATCCGGGTTGTCGGCGATCTTGGTTTATCCGATGAACGCTCTGGCGAACGACCAGCTAGACCGATTGCGACAGATGCTGGGTGGGACGGGCGTGACCTTCGGTCAGTGGGTTGGCCCAACGCCAGATACAGAAGCCAAGGTTACGATCGAACGGTTCGATGGGAGTAGCCGTGAAGCGTACTTGTCGGCAAGAGAACAACGACTGGTCGAGGCCCAACAAGATGATCGGGCTGTGCGACCGCTCGCGCCCCCGGAAGAATGCTGTAGCGAGGAGGCGATACGGAATCGAAAGCCGAGAATATTAGTGACGAACTATCGGCAACTGGAAATCTTGACAACTCGATTGCCTGACGTGCAGTTGTTTTCTGGGGCGCCGCTCAAGTTCCTGGTCTTCGACGAGGCTCACAGCTACGCGGGTGCCGTCGGCGCCGAGGTTGCTTGCCTGATACGACGTCTCCGGATGCTCGCAAAAAAAGAGCCGGATGATGTCGTATGCATCGGCACATCGGCCACGCTCGCGGATCCGACGGACCCACAAGCGGCCACCGAAAAGATCGCAGGGCGATTCGCCTCTCGGTTCTTCGGCGTAAACGAGAAAAACGTGACGTTGGTTGGCGAGTCTTACGTCGAAAGAGACTGGCCTTCAACTCGTTACAAGCCGGTGTTTCCTCACGGCGACGGGATGAATCGCCTATCGCGGATTCTGGATGCTGTCACAGAACCGGTTAAGCACGATGTTGTTAAGTCTGTCGTTGAAGAATTGACGGGACAGATCTTCGAGCCCGGTGACGACTGGCGAAAAAGCCTTTTCTCGCATTTACTGGGCAACGAGTATGTCTATCAAAGTACGGAAATCTTGAGGGCTCCGAAGCGACTTAGCGAAGCCGCTTGGCAGACGTCACAACGCGTTGCCATGCGACGAAAAGAGGAAGGTGACGATTGTAGCGCGGAACTACTGTGCTACCTGGTTCTCGGGGCGGCCGCACGAAATGGAGACGAGTCGTTGCTGCGCCCGAAGGTGCATTTCTTCTTACGCGGACTGGACGAAATGGTGGTCGCCTTGGGTTCGAATCATCATCGAAATGGGACCGATGAAGAAGCTTCGGAAACAAGATTTGATTCCGATCCCGTTTTGTATCTGTCTTTGGCTGATGCTAAAGAGGGGGAAGGCGGCGGACGACGGGATGATTCGTTTTTACCGGTGCTAACCTGCAGAAACTGTGGTCAACACTTTTTTGAGCAGCATTTTGAAGACCTGGAAATCGTTCGTGGGTCGAACAATCGCCTGCGCGGCTTTGAGAACGGCAATGCTGTTCAGGACGAGTCTGGTCGCGACAACGCCGTTTGGGCAACGACTCCGTCCGAGACCGGCACACGGATGTTGATGACCAACCGACTGCTCGAAGACGCTGCAGATAGTTCGACGGGACGTGCGGCACGCTGGCCAACCGTCTTCGTCTGTCGCCAGTGTGGGGCGCTACACCGGGAACGCTCGGGCGGTTGCTTGGCGGATGGGTGCGGCCACGGACAGCCATTGGTACCGCTGTTAGCATTCGGCGATGGCATTTCCAGTTGCCCGTCGTGCAGTTCACGCACACTGGCAATCGGCGGTCGACGGATCGAGCCCGCAAAACCGATCCGTGCGGTGACCGTTGCGGACGTTCACAACTTGTCGCAAGCGATGATCAACGCAGCGCCGGAAGGACACAAAAAACTGATTGTTTTCGCAGATAGCCGACAGGATGCTGCGTTCCAAGCTGGATGGATGCAGGACCACGCCCGACGAGTGCGCATGCGGCACATGATGTACGAGGTACTGGAAAAGCAAAGCGGTCCAATCGAGCTGGATGCGGTTGTCGATGGGCTAATGAACGTATTCCGGAAAGACAATTCGCTGATCGAGGCGTTGTTACCGGAATTGTCAAGCGAAGAAGCTCCTGTCTATTTCGGCCACAATAAATGGGTGCCTGTTTACAAATCCCTGCGCTACATGGTTTTGCGTGAGTTCACAACCTCCGTCAGATCAACGCGTTGGCTCGAGGCGCTAGGGTTAGCACAAGTTCGCTACGCAGGTTTGAATGCAGACCGGGAGTCCGTCATTCGATGGGCTAAGCTCGTCGGCATCCGTCCCACCGAAGCTGTTGATTTGATTTCGTTGATCCTTGACGGTTGGCGACGCAGTCGGATGGTTCACGTGGCTACCGATCCGGTCTACTCGCAGTATCATCGCAAGGATGATCCGTATATTCAGCTCGGGTTGTTGGCCCTGAGTGATTTTCACCCCGGTGGGCTAGACCTATACAAGCCAGACACTAGATCGAGTGTCAAAACAGGACTGATCGCGAGCAACGGTGCAACAGCAGTTCAGGTGTTATTGCGCAGGATCATTACCGACGAGAATACCGACATCGACGAAGTCGCATCAGATTTGTGGGACATCTTAAAAGACGACCTCGGTTTGGTTCGCAAGGTGGGATTTCAGAATACGCGGGAACAGGTAATTGGTGAGGCTTACCAGATTGCACATGAAAAGATTTTGGTTAGCACGTTCGGAAGCCGTGAAAGGTGCACGACTTGCCAGCGCGTAACAACCCGCAAGTGTCACACATCGGCATGTGTTCGCTACCGCTGTCCAGGATCAACAATCACTGAGCCAGCAGATCCAGAAAACTATGATGTTTGGTTGATGGGGCGTCCGTTCACGATGGTTAGTGCGGAGGAGCACACGGCCCAGGTTCCGGGCGATACTCGCACGTTCATCGAACAAGATTTTAAGTCACGTGCCGGACGCACAAATTGTCTGGTGGCAACTCCGACTTTGGAGATGGGAGTCAATATAGGCTCACTGGACATGACTCTGATGCGGAACGTGCCTCCCTTGGCATCTAACTATTGGCAGCGAGCTGGACGAGCTGGACGAGAGGAACGCATGGCAGTGATCATGACCTACTGTCGTCGATCAGTCCATGATCGGTATTTCTTTGAAGACCCACTGCGCATTCTCGATGGTGTAATCGAAGCACCGTCCTTCAATCTGAAGAATCCGCTGATGGTAGCAAAGCACATTCGTTCTGCCGTGCTCTCTACTCTATTGCTCAAGTCGCGGCTCGATGGCGAACTGAGTGAACGCATTCGATTAGTGCTAAAGCACCTTTTTCCTCATTTCATTCGGGATTATTTCCTCGATAGCGAGAACCTCTTCCGAAGCGGTCCGCTGAGCACTAATCCGCTACGAACATTGTTGTCAGAGATGCCCGATTTGAGCCAACAGATCACATCGTTGCTAACGAAGAACTGGCCGATCGAAGCTGCGGATCTGGCGTCGGAGGAATTCGTTGCCGGCGTTCTGGCGGATATGCCAAATGACCTTACCGTCGTTCTGACGCGATTGCACAATCGACTAACATGGGCACGCAACACGCGTAAAGAGCTTCATCGCAAGAAGGATGAGGGGATCATCGAGCGTGAAGAGGAACAGTTGCTTTGGCGGTGCGACGACTACATCCGGAGTGTTGTCAAACGAGAGGCAGCTACCTATTCACTTAGTGTTCTCGGTACTGAAGGATTCTTCCCGGGATATGGCGTCAATGATGGCGGAGTCGTTGCGTCCGCTCGGCGAGGCTTCTCAAAGGGTTCAGGTAAGAGATCGTTTGATTTGAACCGAAGCAATGTCATCGCCCTCCGCGAGTTTGTTCCTGGAAACCGATTGTACGCGAACCGCGGTTCGTTCTACGTTTCACGATACCACTTAGGAACTGACGAGGCTTCCAGGGTAAGAACACTTCATGTGAACGCTGA
>JAGQPO010000041.1 GCA_020426665.1 Planctomycetales bacterium | reverse complement strand
GCACTTCTATCCGTCTTGCTGTTGTCTTCGGTGGCCGGCCTGCGCGCACAAGATGCCGAAGCGTCGCACCCGGACGTGGTTATTTACGGCGCCACTCCCGCGGGGATTGCCGCTGCACTCTCAGCAGCCGAGGGAAATCGCAACGTCTGGATCGTCGAACCGACCGGGCGAATCGGTGGCATGACGACGCATGGTCTGTCGCATTCTGACTTTCACAGCTTCGAAGCGATCAACGGCCCTTTCCTGGATTTCAGTCAACGTGTGCAGCGATATTACGAGACGACCTACGGCAAAGATTCCGACCAGGTGCGGGATTGTTGGCGTGGAACTCATGGGGAACCGTCTGTCAATCTGTTGGTCTTCCAGGAGATGCTGGCCGAGCACCCGTCGATCAGGGTGCTGATCAATCACCGCTTGAATGACGTCGTGGTCGAAAATCAGACGATTACCGCTGTCTCACTGATTCGCCCGGACTCCGTCACCGTCACGGTCAATCCGCCAATGGTAATCGACGCGAGCTATGAAGGAGACCTGCTGGCGGCATCGGGAGTGCCCTACCGCGTCGGCCGCGAGGCTCGGTCAGAGTATGGTGAATCGCTGGCGCCGGATACCGCCGATCGGCAGTTACAGGGCTACAACTTTCGCCTCTGCATGACGCAAGAAGCCAAGAACCGCGTCCCGATCCCGGTTCCATCTAACTACCGGCGTGAAGACTATGCCGCACTTGTGCCGTTGGTCCAGGCCGGCAAGTTTGCGTCCGCATTTGGATATCCCGGATCAAAGTTTGTCTTCAAGGCGCACTTGCCGATCATGCCTAACGGGAAACGCGACATTAACGATGTGTCCAAAGGATTGGTCCGTCTTTCAATGCCTGATCGCAACGATGATTACCCCGAAAGCGATCTTGCGGGGCGCCGCCGGATCGAACAGGAACATTTGGATTGGCAACTGGGACTGATTCACTTCGTCCAAACGGATACCGCGCTGCCCCAGGCCTTTCGTCAAGAAGCCGCGACGTGGGGTCTGTGCCGTGACGAGTTTGCCGATTCAGACCACATTCCGCCACAGATCTATGTTCGCGAAGCCCGTCGCATGATTGGACAACGCGTCTACACAGAGTCCGATACCCAATACGCCCCAGACGATGCCCGTTCCCGGTTACATCCCGACTCGATTGCCGTCGGCGAGTACAGCCACAATTGCCACGGCACTGCGCACGAAGGGCCGATGATCGGCGGACGTCACACCGGTGAATTCTACAAAGGCGTCGCTCCCTATCAGATCCCATACGGAATTCTGGTACCGCAACGACTTCGCAATTTGATCGTCCCGACGGCTTGCAGCGCCAGCCATGTCGGGTTCTGTGCGTTACGCTTGGAACCGATATGGATGTCACTTGGCGGAGCCGCCGGGTGTGCGGCTGATTTGGCACTGGACAAGAATTTGCCAAAACAAAAACCGGTACAGAAAGTTGATGTGAAGGCGTTGCAGTCGCTGATATGGTCCCGTGGCGGCGCAACGATTCATGTCAGCGATGTGCCGCCCGGCCATCCCGATTTTATCTCCGTCCAGTGGTGGGGCAGCCTGGGAGGATTGCACGCGATCGAGCCTGCTCCCAAGAAACTCGGCGCACGGGGCGCGCCGATTGTCAGCCAATACTACGAAGCCTTTCCCGGTCACGCGGCCATGCTGGACAAACCGATCGACGCCGACCTGATTTCCAAATGGAACGGCCTGCTAGAGGACCTTGAGATACCGGCGGGTCAATTGCCCAAGCCGGACGGCACTGCCACGCGTGGCGACTGGATCCGCACAGCGTATGCGCTGGCACATCAAGGTAAGCCGTGATGGAGCGGAACATCGCCCGCCGAACCCGCCCGTGAACGCGGATTCGGTGCCGGATTTGTATGAAATTAGATCCCCGCGTCGCGAGTTCCAGGATTCACACTCGCCGTTACGATAAACTGGGTTGGTAATCACTTACATGGGATTCGATTCCCGGTACAAAACTGGACATCACATGAACGTTTCCCGGCGCAAGTTTCTGCGCGTTAACGGTGCCACACTCTCGCTGCCGTTTCTTTCTTCGGTGGCATGCGCAGGCGAACCAGGTTCAGTAACGGACAAGCCGAGCAAGAAACTGGCAATTGTTTATCTGCCCAACGGGATCGTGCGACGATGTTTTTTCCCGGGCGAGGAGACCGCCGAAATACCGGATTTCATCGGCGGATTCGAAGCGGATAAGACAAAGAATGAACGACGGTTTCGAAACAAGCCGGGCGTCTATCCGATTGAATTGACGGAGACGATGCAGCCGCTTGCGCCCCATGTCAATGACGTATCAATGATCACGGGATTGGACCGGACCTACAAGAACGGCCAGGATGTTCATGCCCAGGGAGCGTCCTGCTATTTGACCAGTTTGTCCCCGGAACAGGCTCAGCGACAGGGTATTGCACACCCGAACGGCCGCACGCTGGACCAAGTAATCGGTGATGCCGTCGGTTTCTCTACGGTATTCAACACTTTGGAGATCAGTTGCAACGGCTTCACGGCACCAAAGGAACCCATCGAGTTTGATAACATCTCATGGTACGGGACCGGCAAAATCGCACCGTCCATCCGCGAACCTCGAAAGTTATACGATCGCCTGTTTATGCGAGAAAGCTATCGCCGACACGTCGCCGACGTTACCGACTTGGTTCTGGCAGATGCAAAGACATTGTCTCGCAAAATAGCAAGCGACGACCGGCACACGCTGGACGAGTTCATCGAAATGGTCCGTGGCATCGAATTGCGGATCAAAAAAATGGACCAGATGTTATCCAAGGTTGACGTCAAGATCCCAACGAATGAAGTACTACCTCGAGGTCAGTACATTCAACTGCAAATGGACTTGATGCTGCTGGCGTTCCAAATGGGTATGACGAATGTTTGTACGTTTATGATCGGCCCGGAACGATGGGATGCGACGTTGATGTACGAAGGAGTCTTCGACCAGCCGGTCCAACATCACAACATGACCCACAATCAAAAAGGAGATGGGTACAAGGATCTACAAAAGATCGACCTCTTCCACCTGCAACAGTACGCGTATTTGATTCAACGCATGAAAGAGATCAAGGAAGTCGACGGAAGCCCCATGCTGGACCACTCACTGGTAGCCTTCGGTGCCGGCCTGGGTGACGGCGCGACGCATCAATACTACGACCTTCCGATGATCGTCGCCGGAAAAGCGCAAGGACAAATCAAGCAGGGACGTTTAATCAAATTGCCGAGCGGCACGTTGAATTCCAACCTGTGGTTAACGTTCGCGCATCTGATGGGGTTGGAAATCGACTCTTTCGCCGACAGCAACGGAGTCGTCTCTGATCTCTGGACGTGATCATGATCAACTTCAAACGACTCTCGCTGATCCGATGCGGCGTAATGCTGCTACTGATCCTTCCTGGCAACGACTTTGCTTGGTCGCAAGAGGAAAGTTTCCGGCATGGATTGATGCCGGTAATTCAACAGAACTGTGTTCATTGCCACGATGACGACGCGGCGAATGCGGAGCTGAATTTCCAAGAACTGCAATCGAACGAGGACTTTCTGGATCGCCCTGTCGTGATCGAGAAAATTCTGAAAGCGATCGACAACGACGCGATGCCACCCGATGGGGAACCGGCGTTGGACGACATCACAAAGAAACGGGCGGTCGAGTCACTTCGATCACTGCTGCGAATCGTCGCCGAACGTGCCGACCAGGCCGAATTTCCGGTGAGTCGATTGAATCGTTTCCAATACAACAATACGGTCCGCGACCTGTTTCATCTCGATCGCGATGTTTTTGCTTTGCCAGAAAAGTTAATGACTCGACATGTCGACTATTTGCATCGACCTGCGGACGATGCATCTGAGTTTCACATGCCAGATACGGTACACGTCGAGTCACATTCGTTGCGACCGCTTCCGGGGCTGAAAGGCGTCATGCCGTTCCCAAAGGATCTGCGTGCCGAACACGGCTTCGACAATCAAGCCAGCCAGCTGACCCTTTCGCCCTTATTGTTGGATGCGTTTTTGCGACTGAGTGTTTCGATTGTCGAAAGTCCGGACTTCAATCCACGGACCGTTGGAATTTGGAATGATTTCTTTGCCGCACCCGATCCACAAGCCGATCTCGATTCCGAAATCCGAAGGCGACTGCGATCGTTTCTTCGAATCGCATTTCGGGGTCCAGTCGATGATGCAACGATCGATCGTTACACGGCATACGCCGTGACGAAGATTAACCAGCACGCGTCGTTTCCCGACGCCATGAAGAAAGTCGCCGCCGCCGCGTTGTCGTCACCTTTATTTCTGTATCGATCCAGCGCGACCGAACCGACGGAACAGGCGTTCGCGCTCGCTTCGCGGCTTTCTTATTTTTTGTGGGGGAGCTGCCCCGACGAGGACCTTTTACTGTTGGCCGAAGCGGGCAAACTTAACGCCCCAAGGGTGCTGGACGATACCATCTCGCGGATGTTGGCGGATCCCAAGATCGAACGGTTTTTGGATTCGTTTCCGACGCAGTGGATGCAATTGGAAAACGTGTTGGCGTCAACTCCCAATCCGCAGATCAACCGTTACTTCGCCCTTGACCGCGACCGACCGGCCAGCTTGCAAATGGTGTTGGAGCCACTGCTGTTGTTCGATGCAGTGTTTCTCGAAAATCGACCCGTTGTTGAATTACTCTCTCCGGAATTTACCTATCAAAGCGACTTACTTGCGGCCTGGTACCACAGCGATCTTGCCCCACCGTCAGTCAACGCGATTGAAAACCGCCCCGATGAACTGTCACAGGTTCCCGTGAACATCGATCCCAAATCCGGACTCCATACCACACAACAGTTATACGATGATTCGATCCGTGCGATGATGCGGTCGCGCGAATTTCACCGAGTCCCGATCCGTGATCCGAAATACGGCGGCATCATCACGAACGCGGCCGTGCTCAGCATGACGTCGGGCCCCAATCGCACCCATCCCGTTGCCCGCGGTGTATGGGTTATCGAAGTGATTTTCAACGATCCACCGCAACCGCCTCCCAACGATGTCCCACCACTGGACGAAGATTCGGGCAACGACGATCTTACGATCCGAGAACAATTCGCCGTCCATCGCAACAACCCATCCTGCGCCGGCTGTCATTCAAAACTGGACCCGCTGGGATTTGCATTGGAGAACTATGACATTACCGGTCGATGGCGCGACAAGTACGAGAATGGTCGAACGATTGACGCCAGCGGAACGTTGTTACGCAAACATGAATTCTCCGGCGCTGCCAGCTTCAAAACCGCCCTTGTGCATGAAGAACGTCGCTTCGCCAAAGCATTCACCGAACATCTCTTGCGATTTGCGCTGGCCCAGCAACTCTCGCCCACCGACACCTTGGTCGTTGAAGATATCCTGAACAGGGCAGCCGATGGCAACTATCGCCTACAAACTCTACTGCAAGAAATCATACGCAGCAGTCGGTTTCGCTCTGTCGGGCGTTAACCATAGAACAACCCTTGAGGTAACGAAATGAATCGAATCTATCGGATGTTACTTTGCGTTTTCTGTACGCTGGCGGTTCATGCTTCCACTGTGGTAGCACAAAGCGATCAAGCGAAGGCAGCCAAGACTCAAGCCGTACCCAACGTCGTCCTGATTTACATAGACGATTTGGGTTATGGAGACCTTGGTTCTTACCATTGCACCGACATCCCGACTCCGAATATCGATGGACTGGCCTCCCAAGGCGTCCGCTTTACAGCCTCTTACATTACCAACCCGCCGTGTTGCCCCAGCCGATGTAGTTTGATGATGGGACAGTACGGCCAGCGATTCGGCAAATACGGCATGTCTCGCGGTCTACCGATTCCGGAGGACCGACCGACACTGGCCGGTTTCCTTCGCGATAACGGATACGTGACCGGCCAGATCGGCAAATGGGACATCGGAACCAAGTTACAAGGTCCGCTGCAAGTCGGGTTTTCGGAAGTCGCAATGACCCCGCCCAAAAAGAAGTACGCCAACGAAGAGATCGCGGGATTACCGGAGAGTTTGCAAAAGCAGCTTGCCAAGAGCGGTAATCAATCCAAATACTTCTGTGTCAACGAATCCGGTGACACGATGTGGTTGACCGATTACGACGGCGACTCGATGGTGGACTTTATCCAGCGCCACAAAGCGGAGCCGTTCTTTTTGTACTGGTCACCCGAAGCCGTTCACTCGCCCAGCACCGAAGTGCCCGAAAGGTTGATGAGTCGAACCCAGGCCGAGGGAAAGAGACGAAAGTTGGCCGGGGCGATCGTGTCGATTGATGACCAAGTCGGCAAACTAATCGCAACTTTGAAGGAAACCGGACTTCGCAAAAACACGCTGGTCATTTTCTCCAGCGACAACGGAGCCAATGGAGACGAGGGTGGTTCTTCAACTCCATACGTCGGCGGCAAAGGACAAGGCACACAAAAAGAAGGATGGGTACGTGTGCCAACCATTTTCTCCATGCCGGGAACGCTGCCACAGGGAAAGCAGTTCGACGGTTTAATCGCAAACTTTGATTTCTATGCAACGATCGCCGCACTGGCGGGCAAGCCGATACCGGAACATTGCGATGGAGTGGATTTATTTCCCTACCTGACGGACAGCCGGGACGGAGACCCACACGAATACCTTTTCTGGCTAAACAATGAACCCGGTGATGCGGTGCGAAGGCACGTGATCGCCGTCCGTTGGAAAGATTGGCGGTTGTACAAAAAATATGAAAAGGACGCGTGGCAACTGTTCGACCTGAAGTCGGATCCGCAAGAGGAACATGACGTGGCGGCGGCGCATCCGGACATCGTCAACGACATGGCTGCCAGACACGCGGCCTGGGTAAAGACACTGGCGCCGCTGGGCAAAATCCCCCAGGTCCGCAGCGGCAAGCCGGCTGTTCCAACCGGTCACGGCTGGGCCTTCGCCGCAGATACGGAACATTGAAAAACAACGAGCGATTCGTTGACTTCTACGACACCGACAACTGATAGAATCTCTGGATTCAAAACGCTTTCCACTCCCCCAACGGTTCTCCCATTTCATCGAGGCATTAGGAATGACCCCAAAGCGAAACTCAAACGCATCGCGCCGCGACTTTTTGAAATCCGGTGCCGTGGCCGGCGCAGCTGTCGTCGCGCCCTACGTCATCACATCCAATGCGTTGGGCCAAAACGGTGTACCGCCGGCCAGCGATCGAATTGTGATGGGCGGCATTGGCATCGGAAACATGGGACGCGGTGACCAAAGTAACTTTCTGGGCCGTGCGGACGTTCAATACGTCGCCGTCTCAGATGTCCGCACCAATGCCCGCGAAGACGCCAGAAAGAAAGTCAACGACAAGTACGGCAATAGCGACTGTCAATCTTACAATGACTTCCGCGAATTGCTGGCCCGTACCGATATCGATGCCGTCCATGTCGCTACTCCCGATCACTGGCATGCAATCATGGTGATCGAAGCGTGTCGCAATGGCAAAGACGTGTATTGCCAAAAACCGGAAACACGTACCCTTCGTGAAGGGCCGCTGATGATTGCTGCCGCGCGTCGCTACTCTCGGGTTGTTTCCGGCGGCAGCCAACGTGTGCTGGAAGACTATCGCGAAGTCGTCAATAAATGCTGGAGCGGTGAACTTGGTCCAATCAAATCGATCAACGTCAACGTCGGACCGTTGTCGAAATATTGCGACTTGCCCGCTGAACCCTTACCCGGCGACATCGACTGGGAAATGTGGCTCGGGCCGGCACCCTGGGCTCCCTACAACAAGGCGCGTTGTGACGGCAACTTCGGCACCAGCGGCGTAAGCTGGCGATCCTACAGCGATTACTCCGGCGGCGGCATGACCGACTGGGGGGCGCACCACTTTGGCGGTGCAACGTTCGCAGTCGATGTCCGCGATCTGCAACCCCAGGAAATCGTTTTGCACAATGAAGGTGGAAAACAATATGTCGAAATGAAGTACCCCAACGGTATCAGTTTGACTCACAACAAACCGGGCGCCGGCAACCTGGCCGTCCAGGGAACGCCGGGTGAAACACGCGACGCGAAACCCGTGCCGACCTACAAGGGAACCGGCGGCATCTACGGCGACTTCATCGATTGTGTCAAGACGCGCCAACGACCGTTCCGCGACATCGAGTATGCGGTCAACAGCGTCATTGTCAGCCACCTCGCCACCACCGCCTACACCTTGCAGCGGTCACTGAAGTGGGACGTCGAGAAACAAGAATTCATCGGTGATGAACAGGCCAACCGACTGCGCGACACGGCCCGTCGCGAACCCTGGCAAATCTGACGCTGACATTCTCTGCGGCGATCCATTCCTTTCATTCAAATACATTATTGCAAATAAGAGAGTTCATCATGTTAGACCAAGCCATCCAGGCGCTCCGTTCGTATGACTGGGGAAAAGATTATGAGTCCATCAAACCGATTGAAGATGCGGTCGTCGCCACGCATGGTGACGTAGAAAGCGTCAAATCGCTGGAAGAAAAATTAGCCGCCGTGCTGAGTTCCGATGCTTCCAGAGCGGCAAAAGATTACGTCTGTCGACAACTGCGAATCATCGGAACCGCGGCCTCGGTGCCGGCGATCGCAAGTTTGTTAACCGATCCGGAACTATCACACATGGCGAGATATGCACTGGAAGGCAATCCCGCACCCGAAGCCGGCGCAACGCTGCGAGATGCTCTATCAACAGTTGATGGTGAATTGAAGATTGGAATCATTTCATCGATTGGCGATCGACAAGACAACGCCAGTGTGGAAGCGTTGGGAAGTCTGGTCGGCAAGTCCGATGTCGCCATCGCGCGTGCAGCGGCCACGGCGTTGGGAGACATTCGCACGGTTGAAGCATCGCAAACGTTGGCAAACTGCAATTCGTCTGACGCGTCGGTCAACGCGGCGGTGGCAGATGCGGCATTATCGTGCGCGGAATCATTGCTGGCTTCCGGCAACAAAGCGGCTGCGCTGTCCGTCTACAAAAAGTATTCGACGGCTGAGCAAAAGCATGTGCAGATTGCAGCCAAACGAGGAATGTTAGCAGCACTCGCTAAATAACGTTCGCGACTGTCGTACGTTGATTTTGTTTTTCCGCTCCTTGGCCAAGGTCCGCCATGCTTCCCCGTTGCGTCTGCCTGATGTTCGTCCTGCTGATCAGTTGCCCTGTTTCGGGTCAAGTTGAATCTGACCCGTTGATCGAGGCGCTGATTGGATTGTTAAACGATCCCGATGCAGAAATGCGGGCCTTGGCGTACGAGCAGGTTCGGACCGAAGCGGAAGGCCAGGCAGCGACAAAGGCGTTCGCCGCGCAGCTGCCATCACTGTCTCCCGATGCGCAAGCGGGTTTGATTCGTGCCCTGGCCGTTCGCGGCGACAGGGTGGCCAGACCCGCTGTTTTGGACCTGCTGCGGGACAGCAAAGACGACATCGTGCGTGTCGCTGCGATTGAATCGATCGGCCATCTTGGCGACGACGTTGATGTGCAGTTATTGATGAAACTGCTGGAGGGGTCGTCGAAAACGGAACAAGCCGCCGCCGCGCAAAGTTTGATTCGTTTGCGTGGTGACAAGGTATCCAAATCACTTGTGACCGAAATGATGCGTCCTGAATCGTCGATCCGAGTTGCGATCCTAAAGATACTAGTCGCGCGACGGGAACTCGATACGATTCCAGCGATGATCTCCGTTGCCCGCGACAAGGACGCCGCGGTCCGCCAGGCGGCGATGAATGCCCTAAGCGACCTGGCCGCGCCGGAGCATGTTCCGTTTATGCTGCGGGGCGTGCTGGCAGCAGAACGGGGAAAGGAACGAGACGCTGCCGAAAAATGCGTGATGCTCGTATGCAGTCGGATTCCAAATCCGGACCGACGTGCGGCGCCCGTTTTGGCTGCGATGGCTGATCTGTCACCGGATCAACGTACGATGCTGCTTTCGACGCTCGGTCGCATCGGTGGCGCCGATGCGATTGAACCGATTGAAAAATCGTTGACCAATCCGAGAACTCACTCCGAAGGATTGCGCGCGATCTGTAACTGGCCCGATGCCTCGATCGCACCACGTTTGATCGAATTGATTCAAACCGACAAACATCCCGGACACGCAACGACGGCATTGCGGGCGTTGATTCGTGTCGCGCCGCTTTCGGACGACCGAACGGATACACAACGACTGGAATTGTTGCGTCAGGCGATGGCCATGTGTACGCGAGATACCGAACGAAACCTGATCTTGGACCGATGCCGATCCATTCGGACACTCGATTCGCTGCAATACATTTTGCCGTACATCGAAAATCCGGCCTATGCGAAGCAGGCGTGTTTAAGCGTTGTCGAATTAGCCCATCACCGCGAATTGCGTGACGCCAACAAAGACGAATTCCACCGAGCCCTCGATCGGGTCATCGCAGTCAGCAAAGACCCCGTCATCATCGATCGGGCCCAACGTTACAAACAAGGAAAGACCTGGGTGCGACCCGGCAAGTAACCGAAGTACCAAGACTCTTTGCTGAGCCGGATATTGAAAGCACCGACGCCGAGGCATCATGATCGGCGTTAGATCGCGGAGCGATCAACGACAAACTTCCAAATCACGTCAAGATCTCATTCACAACATGCCCGTGAACGTCGGTCAACCGGCGATCGATTCCGTTTTGACGATAGACGAGACGTTTGTGATCGATGCCTAACAAATGCAAAACCGTTGCGTGAAAATCATAACAATAGGTTTTGCCTTCGACGGCTTTGTAACCCCAATCGTCACTTTGTCCGTAGCTTGCTCCCGGCTTGATTCCGGCGCCCGCCAACCACGTAACAAACGAACCGCCGTTGTGATCTCGTCCGTCGCCACCCTGTGCGAACGGTGTGCGGCCGAACTCGGTCGTCCATATTAACAGCGTGTCTTGAAACAACCCTCGCGCTCTCAGGTCACGTATCAGCGCCGCAATCGGCTGATCGACCGAAGCAGCGACCGGCGGCAATTCATTGGGGATACTGCCGTGATTGTCCCAATTGCCCGTGGCTCCTTGCGGCCCGCTCCAAACCTGGACAAACCGCGTTCCCCGTTCGACCAACCGGCGTGCCATCAAACAGCGTCGTCCAAAATCTTCGGTCACCTTGTTGTCCAAGCCGTATTCCTTTTGTGTCGCCGCAGTTTCGTTCGATATTTGGAACGCTTCCGGAGCGGACAACTGCATTCGAGCGGCCAGTTCGTATGACTCGATCCGCGCGTCAAGCCGAGAATCATCGGGGTATTGCTGGGCGTGATCCACGTTCAGTTTTCGAAGTAATTCAAAACCGTCGCGATCGGCATCTCGGTTTGCGAACCCAAATCGCGAATCGGGAAACAGGTCGCGAACAACCGTTTCGCCGTGCACCCGAATCACAGTGCCCTGGTGATTCGCGGGCAGAAACCCGGCTGAAAACGGCCCTTTTTGGTTGTACGGCAATCCTTTCGCATCGGGCAGAACGACGAACGTCGGCAATTCATCGGTCAAGTTTCCAAGTCCATAGGAAATCCACGCCCCCATCGAAGGAAAGCCCGGCAGCAGGAAGCCGGAGTTCATCATGTACGTCGCCGGACCATGCACATTGGTCTTGGATGCCATTGCCATCAAGAATGCCATCTCGTCGACGTGTTTGGCTTGTTCAGGAAACACGCTGCTGACCCAACGACCACATTCTCCGTATTGTTTGAACTTGAACGGACTCTTCATGATCGCCCCAGGTGCGGCGGTGAATCCTTCCGGTTTTTCTTTAGGGCCCAATTTCTGGCCGTGCAGACGTTCCAGTTCGGGTTTGTAGTCGAACGTGTCCATCGGGCTCGCGCCGCCGGTCATGAACAATTGGATGATGCGTTTGACTTTGGCACGGTGGTGCACACCGCCGTTAAGATCGACATCGACACGTTCGGATCCCATGCCTTGTTGCGCAAGCATCTGTGTTGCGGCCAGCCCACCGAGGCCTCCACCGACGTTCCACAAAAAATGTCGTCGCGAAAGATTCATCAATCTACAAACAAAAATTCGTTGCTATTGAAAAGGATCCTACATGTCGCCGCCAAACCATGTTGGAGCGTGTACTGTGAAAGTAAATTCAATTCTCTCTCCGTCGGATCTCGCAAATACACTAACTGACAAGCCCGTTTTATTTGATCTTCACTGTCCGTGAGATCCGAATCCAATTGATCGGCCAGCGTCTGGCTGTGGTGCAACACAAAGTCATTGTTAAACAACGCGAGCGATTGCAGTGCCGATACGGAGGATCCACGTTTCGGCGACAGCAATCCAAGGTCGGGAAAATCCAACGATTCCATGAAGGGATCGGCGATACCGCGCCAAACGACTCGGTAGACACTTCGTCGACCTGCCCCGGGTGCGTTCCAATCAAATGCATCGTAGTCCAACGTGGGAGTCGCCTGCGGTCCTTTGACTTGCGAGAATTGCTGGACGCCTGGGCCGCCCATCGTCAAATCGAGACGTCCGGAGATTTGCAAGATGGCGTCGCGAAACGATTCTGCGTCAAGTTTTCGGCTGCTTCGTCGACTCAGGAATTGATTTCCCGGGTCTGTCGAATATGACTTCTCATCGACAGTCGTTGACCGCCGATACGTCTCCGACGACAGAATGGCCCGGTGCAATTCCTTCAATGACCCTTTGGCGTCGTCACGAAACCATACCGCCAGCCAATCAAGCAACTCGCGATGTGATGGTGGACTTCCCATACGACCGAAATCGTTTGGCGTTTCACAAAGTCCACGCCCAAAATGATACTGCCACACGCGATTGACGACGCTGCGCCAGGTCAGCGGATTTTCATTTGCGGCAAGCCAATTTGCCAACGCCACGCGCCGGGTGCCTTCGTCATTGGGGTCATTCAGATGAAACCGATCGGGCAAAGATTTGACGGCGGAAAGTGCGCCGGGTTGGGCAACATCACGCGGTTGGTTGATGTCGCCACGATGTAAGACGTGAACGATTTTGGGTGATTCCTGTGTCGACAGCTTGACGGCACGGGAGTATTGATTCGATGCTGCAAAGACAGTTTGCATTGCCGGCATATTGGCCAGTTGTTGCTCAGCATACATTCGGATCGCGTAACCGTTGATCGCCGTCTGCTGTTCACCCGTTCGTTCGGCACGTGCCGTCTTGATGGCTGCCAGGACCGAATCCGGCAAGACATCCGCGGCGGGTTGTTCGGCATCGGTTGCATAAATTTTGACGCGTCCGATCAAATGGCTTCCGCCGTGAAGTTGCTTCAGAACAACGACGATCTGGCTGAGCGGGGTCAACGGTATCGATTCACTCAATTCAAAGACGGCATGATGCGACTGGCCGACTTTCGGATAGATTCCCCACGCCGTCTTGGCGTCATCGTCCAAGGCATGGTCGATTGTCCATCCCTCTTGATTCCAATCCGCAACCGCTCTGCGGAACTTCAACGGCGTTGATGTCGCCGAATCCGGATGGAAGACGTACGCTTCCCACTGGCTAAGGTGAAAGTTTCCATTGTCGGCGCGACCGGGACCCTTCATCGGCAAACTTTCATCAGCCAGAACGTCCAGCCGAAGTGCCGTGAGCGCAGACAATGAAGTGGATGTTGTGATCGTGTACGTGTCTTGTTCGGGACGCGCCTCGGTCGCCAGGATTGAATGGTCATCCAGTCGTTTTAGCAACGCGTTTCCAGAAGAAACAAAAGTTGCCGGCTTGAGCGGTTCCCAGACGGCGGCATGTTTCCCAAAGTTCGCTTCCCAGTCGCTGACAATTTGATTGTGTTCGGGATCATTCACGACCTGGGAATCGTTTCGCTTGACCGCCGCAAGGATGTCGTTCCACTTGCGGCGATTCTCGGCTACATTTGCGTCTTTGTCATACTCGATGTCACCTTTACCGACGCCGGCGAACACCGCTTGCAGCGCGTAATAATCTGATTGACTGATCGGATCGAATTTGTGATCGTGGCAGCGTGCGCAGTTGGCCGTGGTGCTTGCAAATGCGGCCATCGTCTGGGTCACCATGTCGTCACGATCCAGGTAGTCGAACGTCACCGGTGCCGTGCCGGCACGACTTAGTTCTTGTGGACCGGCCGCGATGAACCCAAGTGCCGCGGTAAGCTGCGGCTCGTTGGGAAACAATCGGTCGGCAGCCAATTGCTCGCGGATGAATCGCGGCCATGCCGTGTCACCGTTCAAGCTGTCGATCACATAATCGCGATAACGCCATGCATTGGCCCGAAACGTATCGTGTTCACAGCCTTGCGAGTCTGCGAAATGAACCGTGTCCAGCCAATGCCGTGCCCAGCGTTCGCCATAACGAGGCGAGTCAAGCAATCGATCGATCAGCTTCTCGTACGCCAACGGGTCCGGGTCAGAAACGAACGCGTCCACTTGCTCGGGCGTTGGCGGCAATCCGTGCAAGTCGAAATAGAGTCGGCGAATCAGCGTCCGACGATCGGCGCGGGGAGAAGGCGACAACCCAAGGCCATCTAACCGTTGCATGACAAAAGCATCAATTGCCGCGGCCGCGTCGACGTCTGATGGGTGTTGCGGGACCGATGGACGAGTGATCGGGCGAAGCGACCACCAATTCGACGAGTCGTCAATCGAATTCTTCGCCACGGGGTTGATCTTTCTCGGATCGGGGGCCCCTCGTTTGATCCACTCGGCCAACATCTCGATCGATTCCGGCGAAAGTCTTTCGTCCGGCGGCATTTGCAATTCGG
>JAGQPO010000040.1 GCA_020426665.1 Planctomycetales bacterium | reverse complement strand
GTCGGGGCGTCAACGGGGGGACTCGACGCATTGAGGGAACTGTTGGGATCGTTGGGGCGTTGTGAGCGGTTCGCCATCGTCTTTGTTCAGCATGTTGATCCGTCCAGTCAACCGCTGTTGAGTCAATTGCTGGGTGAAGCGACGGAGATGGAGGTGATTGACGTTACTTCGCGGACGGTGTTGAAGTCGGGGTGTCTGTACGTGGCACCGGCGCGACAGTTTTTGGAGATCAAGAATGGTGCGGTGCATCCCGTCATTCCGGATTCTGATCAAAGCCCGCTGACCGCCGTCGACCATTTTTTTCAATCTCTCGCCGAGGACCAGGCAGCGCACGCGGTCGGCGTCGTACTTTCCGGTGCAGGAAGTGATGGAACGGTCGGTCTGAAGGCAATCAGCGATAAAGGTGGATTGACGTTTGCGCAAGATTCCGAGTCGGCAAAAATAGACAGCATGCCACGCAGCGCGGCGACCGCCGGTGTCGCGGATCACGTTTGCCGACCGAGTGAAATCGCAGCGGAATTAATTCGTTACGCTGATCATGTCGATCAATATGGCAGTGATGACGAGGTTGAACGCGTGCGGAAGCAAATCGGCGAAGCGATTCCTCGCATCACCGAGCATTTGCTGCAGATCACCGGACACAACTTTCAGCACTACAAAATCACAACACTGATGCGTCGCATCAAGCGACGGATGCAGATTTTAAAAATCGCGACAGCCAGTGAGTATCTGGTTCGAATGCAGGGCGACGATGAGGAAGCCCATGCGTTGTTCCGGGAACTTTTGATCGCGGTCACCGCATTCTTCCGCGATCCGGAGGCTTTTGATGCACTTGCCCGGACCATTCTGCCCAAAATATTCCAGGATAAAAATCCGGGCGAGGTTGTAAGAATTTGGGTGGCCGGATGCAGCACCGGTGAAGAAGCGTATTCGTTGGCGATGATGTGTCGAGAGCACGCCGACACGATGGATTCGGCACCCGAAGTCCAGATTTTCGCGACGGACATTGATGAGAGAGCGCTGGGGCTTGCGCGGGAAGGTTCTTATCCTTCGGGCATCGAAGACCACGTCAATAAGCAGCGGCTGAAGCGTTTTTTTGTCAAACGCGGCAAACGTTATCAAGTCAGTAAGGAGATTCGTGAGCGCGTCTTATTTTCCAAACACAACTTGATAGGTGATCCGCCTTTTTCGCGTCTTGATTTGATCTCGTGTCGCAATCTGTTGATCTACATGGGCGCGCACCTGCAAGAGAAGCTGATTCCGCTGTTTCATTATTCATTACGACCTTCTGGATTTTTGTTCCTTGGCCCCAGTGAAACGATTTCGACACACGGCGAGCTTTTTCGGGCGCTGGACAACAAGTTCCGAATCTCGCAACGCAAAGGCACGGCCGCAGGATCGGTCGGCACACTGACGCTTCGCGATGGTGAGGCCAAGTCGATCCGCGCCGGAGTCGCGCAGCCCGATGCAGTGGTCGATTTGAGTCAGATTCGGCAGCGGATCCTGTTGGACGAATTTGCGCCAAAAGCCGTCGTGATCGATCAAACCGGCCAAGTACTGAACGCTTCCGACGGGATCTCGAAGTACCTGGCAGTCTCCGGTGGCGACTTTCACAACAACATTGTCAAAATGGCGCTGCCAGGCCTGCGCATCGGGTTGCGGGCGGCGATCAATGAAGCGACCAAGTCACGCCGCAAGATTACACACGATAATCTGTCGATCCGCGATGACGAATTGATTCAGCGCGTGATGTTGACGGTCCAGCCGATGCCGCAACTGGGCGAAGGCGAAGAATTATTCTTAGTCGTCTTTCATGACGTCGGGGAACCGATGCGACGTGACGATACCCTGGACCTCCCGGGCACAGCGTCGACGGGTGATCAAGATGCCGATGCGATCATCGCGCAGATGGAACGCGAGTTGGAAACGACACGTAGCGATTTGGAGCGAACGCTGCAGGACATGGAAGCTGCCAACGAGGAAATGAAGTCGTCCAACGAAGAACTGCTGTCGATGAACGAAGAGCTGCAATCGGCGAACGAAGAATTGGAGGCGTCGAAGGAAGAGATTCGTGCCGGCAGCGAGGCGGTGGCCCGTGCCAACGCCGATTTGGAAAACCTGCTTCGAAGCACACAAATTGCAACGGTGTTCTTGGATGCCGAAATGAACATCCGCAGCTTTACTCCGGCGATCACGCGGATCTATGGGCTGTTGCGGACGGATGTGGGACGACCGCTGGAGCAAATTGTTCCCGCGGTTGATCAAATGCCCCCGCTGCCCGATTTGAAGCTGTTGCAGGAGGCTGGCTCCGTTGAGCACACGGTCCGCGCGAAGTCCGGAAAGCACTACATTCGTCGCGTGCGTCCCTACCAATCGCATGGCGGCGTCAGTGATGGCGTCGTGGTCACGTTTGTGGATGTTTCGGACATTGTTGAACGCGAAACGATGTTGGCATCGTTGATGAGTTCCACGGCCGAAGGCATTTATGGAATCGACTTGGATGGAAATTGTACGTTCGCTAACCCGGCCTGCGCCAGGTTACTGGGGTACGAAAGCCCGACTGACTTTTTGGGCAAACAAATGCATCGACTAATCCATCATACCCGCGCCGATGGATCCGAGTATCCCAACGACCAGTGCCATATTTACCAAGCGTACCGTTCCGGCCAGCCGAAGCATACCGACGACGAAGTGTTTTGGCGTGCCGATGGAACATCGTTTCCGGCGGAGTATTGGTCGCATCCTCAGATTCGCGACGGTCAGACAGTCGGGTGTGTGGTGACCTTTTTGGATATCACCGAACGAAAACAATTCGAGCGTGAACGCAAAGACCGTGAGGAGCAATTGCGGCGCGTCATTGACAACCAATTAGGCATGGTCGGGGTCCTTGACCTGGACGGCACACTGGTCGACGCAAATGCGGCGGCAATTCAGGGCGCGGGACTTACCCGCGACGATGTGATCGGCAATAAGTTTTGGGATTGCTATTGGTGGAACTACGACGACACGGTCGTCCAGCGTCTTCGCCGGCAAATTGCCAAAGCGCTAACCGGCCAAATCGTTCGCTACGACGAGGTGGTTCGCATGGCTGCCGACACACGCGTGACCATCGATTTTATGATCAGCCCGGTTCGAGATTCCGATGGTCGCATCACACATTTGATTCCATCGGCGGTAGACATCAGCGACCGCAAGCGGGCCGAAGAAGAGGTGCGTCAGCGCGAGCAAGGTCTACAGTTGGCGTTGGATTCGGGAGCAATGGGGTTGTGGGAATGGGATATCGTTGCCGATCAAATCAAGTGGTCGGATCAAATGTATTCCATGTTCGGATACACCCGCGAGGGATTTGAGCCCAATCGAGCCGGGTTCTTGGAGGTGGTGCACCCGGATGATCGTGAGATGTTGGAACGAATGATCCGGTCTGCATTTGAAGGGACCTGTCAATCACATGAAGTGGAGTTCCGTGTGACGCGGGGCACCGACAAGTCGATCGTCTGGACCATCAGCCGGGGAACGATTCGTCGTGATGTGCATGGCCGGCCGCTGTCCATGATCAGTGTGGCTGTCGACGTTACCGAGCGTAAAAAATGGGAGACCGAATTGGTCGAACGCGAGGCACACTTGCGTCGGGTGATCAATAATCAACTCGGATTGGTCGGCGTGATCGATCGCGACGGGATTCTCTTGGATGTCGACGACCGCTCTCTGGCGATCGCGCAAACTCGCCGGGAAGACGTGGTCGGCAAACACTTCGCCAACGCGCCGTGGTGGAACTACGATTCGGACGTCGTCGATCAAATGCGAGAGGCGATGCGACGAGCCTTCACCGGCGAAGTCGTTCGATTCGACATTTCGCTATTTGCCCATGGCGACGAAGGCGTGATGATCGACTTCATGATCGCGCCCGTCATGGACGAAAATGGTCAAATCGAATATTTGATTCCTTCGGGCGTCGATATCCGAGATCGAAAAATGCTTGAACAGCGTCACAAGGACACCGCGACTCGGTTGGAAGCGATCTTCAATACGGCGGTCGATGGCATCATCACGATTGACCCAATGGGTGTGATCAATTCGGCCAACGCAGCCGCCTCGAGAATCTTTGGTTATACGGTCGACGAAATGCTGGGCAGCAACGTAAAGATGTTGATGCCGGAACCCGACCATAGCAGCCATGACGAGTATTTGAGGGTGTTTGAACAGACCGGCCAGCGGCACATTATCGGCAATCAGCGAAAGGTAATGGGACGTCGCAAAGACGGCAGTACATTTCCGTTGGATCTAGCGGTCAGCGAAACTACTTTGTCCGGCGACCATCGTTTTGTCGGAATCCTGCGAGACATCACCGATCGCGTGTTGTCCGAAAAAGCCATTAAGGATGCGTCGCGTCGGATGAAGATGGCGCTTCGCGCCGGTGGCATGGCCGCTTGGGAGTGGACTCCCGAGGAGAGCTATTGGACCAAAGAGGTGTATGATTTGTTGGGGGTTTCAAGCAGTCTGACCGCCAACCCGGAATTGTTTTTTTCCCGTGTTCATCCCTCCGACCTGGACGCTTTAAAGGCTGCCTGGCAGGAGGCAGTCGACGGTAAAAACTCCTATGAATGTGAGTTTCGAATCATGCGTCCCGATGGTCAAATTCGCTGGTTGGTCGGTCAGGGCGAAGTCGTACGAGATCGAGGCGGACAAGTCACGCGGATTTACGGATTGAATTGGGATTCGACCAACGAGCATTTACATGAGGAGGCACTTCGCCAAAGTGAAAAAGCAGCCAAAGCAGCGAGTGCTTCAAAGAGTGCCTTTCTGGCAAACATGAGCCACGAGATCCGAACGCCGATGACCGCCATTTTGGGCTACGTCGATCTGTTGGCCGAACATGTTTCCGGGCAGCAGTCGCGGTCTTACATCCAAACGATCCGCCGCAACGGAAACTTCTTGTTGGAGATCATCAACGACATCCTGGATTTGTCAAAGATCGAGGCCGGCAAATTGGAAGTCGAACGCCAGCGATTTAGTCTGCCCCGATTGATCGAAGACGTTCGCAGTATTATGTCGGTGAGGGCCGCCGAAAAAAATCTATCGCTTGACGTTGACTACCGGGGCAATGTTCCGCCGGCGATTGAAAGTGATCCGAAACGTCTGAAACAGGTGCTCATTAACCTGGTCGGTAATGCGATCAAATTTACCGAGACAGGTAAAGTCACCTTGGTGGTAAGCTACGAATCCGATAACGACGGCCGGAAATGCATGCTTCGGCTTGATGTTGTTGATACCGGCATCGGTATTTCCGAAGACCACGTCGACAAGTTGTTTCAGCCTTTCTCTCAAGCCGATGCCAGCGTTTCAAGAAATTTTGGCGGTACGGGGCTGGGTTTGGCAATCAGTCACCGCTTGGCCGAAGCGTTGGGCGGTGACATCGCTGTCGAGAGTACTCCCAGCGAAGGAAGCCAATTTTCTCTACGCATCGATCCCGGCGAAATCGACGAAACAAAACTGATTAAACCAGGGCCGATGGCGACCGGCACGGCAAATGAACACGACACGCCGGACATCAAACTCAGTTGCCATATCCTTGTCGTCGACGATCGACGCGATATTCGATTTCTCAGCAAGCATATCCTCTCGCAGGCGGGCGGCAAGGTTGAAGAAGCTGAAAACGGCCAGGAAGCAGTCGATCGAATTCGTGAACAAGTCCGTGGAAATCAACTTCCCGACATCATCCTGCTGGACATGCAAATGCCCAAGTTGGATGGGTACCAGACCGCCAAGCAGCTTCGCGAACTCGGTTTCACAGGGCCGATCATTGCCTTGACCGCAGATGCGATGCAGGGTGATATGAATCGTTGCATCCAGGCCGGTTGCAACGACTACCTGTCCAAACCCATCGACAAGGGAAAAATGTTGCGGATGGTCGCGGAAATGACAAACGCCGCTTCAGCACGTCATGATCAAAGCCAATCAACATGAGCATTATCAGTATCAACCCGGCAACGAATCAAGTTCTTCGCAAGTTTGATCCGATTGACGCGAGTGAAGTCATCGATGCGATTGGTGTCGCCGACGCCGCGTACCGTCAATGGCGCAAAACGACGTTCGCAGATCGCAGAGCTTGTTTGCTGAAATTTGCCGAACTGCTGCGGGCGGATGCCGACAACTACGCCCGCATCATTACGACCGAGATGGGAAAGCGGTTTGCCGAGAGTCAGTATGAGATCGAATACTGTGCAAAGATCGCAGAGTTTTATGCGAACGGTGCCGAGCAGTTCTTGGCCGACCAGACGATGGACGTTGATGACGCAAACGCATTCCTGCACTATGAACCGATCGGAGTTTTGTTAGGCGTGATGCCTTGGAATTTTCCGTTTTATCAAGTGGTTCGATTTGCGGCACCCAACTTGATGGCCGGCAACACAGTGATGATCAAGCACGCCAGCAACGTACCCCAGTGTGCTCTCATGATCGAACAGTTGTACGCAGATTGCGGGTTACCTGAGGGTGTCTACACCAATCTGTTTATCCCGACGGATTTCGTCCAGATGATTGTCGCCGACTCGCGAGTTCACGGCATTTCGCTGACCGGCAGCGAAAAGGCCGGGTCGGCGGTCGCAATGCTGGCCGGAAAGAATTTGAAACGCAGCGTTTTAGAGCTTGGCGGCAATGACCCTTTCGTCATTCTCGAAGACGCCGATCTGGACGATGTAATCCGGCAGGCCGTCAAAGGCCGGATCGTTAACGCGGGTCAATCCTGTGTCGCCTCCAAGCGGTTCATCGTTGTCGAAGCGGTCGCCGACAGATTCTTGGAGGGATTCAAACAGCAAATGTCTGCTTTGAAGATGGGGGATCCGATGGACGGTCAAACGACGCTGGGGCCGTTGTCAAGTGAAGATGCAGCCGTGAAGTTGCTGGAGCAAGTTCAGTCGTCGATCGACGCCGGAGCAACCGTTGTGCTCGGTGGCGATCGACCGGATCGCATCGGCGCTTATTTTAACCCGACGATCTTGACCGGCGTCACACCCCAGATGCCGACCTTCGATCAAGAGCTATTTGGTCCCGTTGCCACGGTCTATATCGTCAAGAACGAAACCGAAGCGATCGAATTGGCTAATCGTTCTTCGTACGGATTGGGAGGAAGCGTTTTTACCGCTGACATCGATCGCGGTCGCCGTGTGGCTGAGCAAATCGAAAGCGGCATGGTGTTCGTCAATCAACCGACCCGATCCCGGGCCGAACTTCCGTTCGGCGGCGTCAAAAACTCTGGGTACGGCCGCGAACTTTCTCACCTCGGGATTCTTGAGTTCGTCAACAAAAAACTCATTCACCTTGGCGAAAAATAGGACGGTAAACAGACCGCAAGTCGAACAGAGTTTGAACGTCACTGGTGTTTCCAAATCAATTATAATTGTCGGTATGATCCATTATCGCATTGCGCTTGTTTCGTGTCTGCTGTTGGTCGGTTCGTTGGTTCGATCCGAGGAGCCGAAAATTGATTTTGGGACACAGATCGCTCCGGTTCTTCGGCAGCATTGTGTCCGCTGTCATTCGGCGGAGAACAGCAAAGGGGACATCTCGTTGGCGACCATCGATGATTTGATGTCGAACAAGTACGTCGTCGCAGGGGATCCGAACGGCAGTTACTTGATGGAACTTGTCACTGCATCGGATGGCAACCCGCCTGCGATGCCGAAAGATTCGCCGCCCCTTTCCCAGGGCGACGTTGCGTTGCTGGAGCAATGGATTCGGCAGGGAGCGATTTGGCCTGGCGAAATCGTTGTCAAAGAGCGGTCCAAGGCGGACATGTCGTGGTGGGCCTTGCAACCGTTGCAAGGCGAGCACGGTGGAGTCGCAAACCGCAGAACGATTGACGACTTTGTTCAGGAGAAATTGGTCGAACAAGGACTCAAAAGCAGTCCGCGTGCCGATCGTCGGACCTTGATTCGACGACTTTCATTTGACTTGCACGGCTTGCCGCCTTCGCCGGACGCGGTTGAAGCGTTTGTCAACGATCCGGATGCGATGGCTTACGAGAAGTTGGTCGATCAGATGCTCAGTTCCCCGAACTACGGAGAGCGATTTGCACAGCATTGGCTGGACGTCGCACATTACGCCGACACACACGGGTTCGAACGTGACATGCGTCGCGACAACGCGTGGCGATATCGCGACTATGTCATCGAATCGTTCAACGAAGACAAACCGTATAACCGGTTTTTGCAAGAACAAATCGCCGGGGATGTGTTGTGGCCCGATGACGAGCAGGCGGTCATCGCGACGGGGTTTTTGGCGGCCGGACCGTGGGACTATGTCGGACAAGTCGAAACGAAAAGCGATGTTTTGCGTCGCGCTTCGCGTTCTCTAGACCTGGATGACATGGCCACCCAGGTGTTGACCGCCACGATTGCGATGACGATCAACTGTGCCCGATGCCACGACCACAAACTTGATCCGATTTCGCAGCAGGAGTATTACAAATTGCGAGCCGTGTTCGCCGGCGTGAAACGCGCTGATCGGACGGTCAGTGATACAAAGCTAAAACAATACGAGGATGACAAACGTTCGATCAGGGATCAATTGAACGCCATTGACTTTGAAATCGGACGGCTCGAAGGTCGAGGGATCGATCTCGCGGACGTCGTTGGCGGTGGAAATGGAACCCAGAACGGGACGTATCGCAATGGCATCGATGCGAGAACCGCCAAGGTTCAGACTCGTGATTTTGGAAAACTCGGTAACGTCCAAACCAATCATTATTCTCCCTCGCCGTTTGATTTTGTTGACGGTGTCTTTATCCCCGATGGCGAAAATGGGACGGCCAAAATTCCAGTCAGTTCCACCGGTATCACGATCACAGGCTTACCAACCACTTCCGGGGATGCCTGGGACATGATTCGCAATGGACCGGTTGCCAGTCAACATTCACCCGAGATTGATGGAATCGATTTCACAAAAGACGGGCACACATTATTGGGGTTGCATGCCAACGCGGGAATCACATTCGACGTTGGTGCGATTCGCCAGGCGACCGGTGTAGCCGTGATGCGGTTGACCGCCAAGGTTGGTTACTTTGGCGCATCCGGTGGTAATCGAGCTGACGCCTGGGTTTTTATCGATGGCCGGAAGGTTACGGAATTTCCAGCACTCGGCCGCGACGATGGATTGCAAACGATTGATCTGGAGTTACCTGAGTCTTCACGTTTCTTGACCTTCGTCGCGACGGACGGCGGCAACGGATTTTCGATGGATCAAATTGGTTTCGGTGATCCAAAATTGAAACCCGCTTCGCCGACAGAATTAAGCAGCGATGATCGCGCCGGACTGGATCGATTCCGTCAACAGCGACGCGAGCTGGACGCTCGGCTTGAAGCACTTGGTCCGCCCCCCAACTTTTATGGGGTTGTTTCAGAATCTGACCCACAGGAGATCCGAGTTTTGACGCGGGGAGATCCAGAGTCGCCGACCGGTGACGCGCTTGCACCGTCGGCCCTTGGGGCGCTTGCAATGTTGGATCCACAACTGGGAACGGCGGAATCGAACGAGGGGCAGCGTCGCGTCGCGCTGGCTCGCTGGATCACCCATCCCGACAATCCGCTGACGCGCCGTGTGATCGTTAATCGTTTATGGCACTGGCATTTCGGCAAGGGGCTGGTGGATACGCCCAGTGACTTTGGATTTGGTGGTGGTCGGCCATCGCATCCCGAACTGTTGGACTGGCTGGCCGCGGAACTCGATCGCCAGAACTGGTCGCTCAAAGCGATGCATCGTTTGATTGTCAACAGTGAAACCTATAAGCAGAAATCAGTTGGTGTCACGGAACAACAATCAAACCGGATCGATGCGGATAACCGGCTGTTGTGGCGCCAGAACCCGCGCCGAATCGATGCGGAATCGACTCGCGACGCCGTGCTGTTCGTCAGCGGGAAGCTGAATGCGATTCGAGGCGGAGTTGCTTTCGAAGACTTTAATTACCAAGACGCGTACGCGCCGATTTACACCTACGTTACCGCCGACGATCCGAAACGATGGCGACGCAGCGTTTATCGGTATATCGTTCGTACAACACCGAACCGGTTCCTGACCACATTGGATTGTCCCGACCCGGCGAATATGACGCCAAACAGGCTGGCGACAACAACACCACTGCAGTCACTGGCGCTCTACAACAACGATTTCATGTTGCGACAGGCGAGGTACTTTGCCGAACGATTGGCAAACGAGGGAGGTTCCGATGTCGCGGTGCAAACAACGCTCGCGTTTGGTCTAGCCTTCGGTCGGAAGCCAACTGCAGAAGAAGCGGGTTTGGCCGAGGATTTGATCAACCGGCAAGGCTTATTCGCTCTTTGTCGATCATTGTTCAATTCGAACGAGTTTGTGTACGTGGATTGAGCGACGGGCGGATACATCTGAAGGAAAATGGCAAGGATTTTGAAACCAGCGGCCATGGCTGGCGGTACACAATCTAGTCCTTTGTCCAGATTTAATTTTAGGGTTGGGAATGCAGCGGAAGTCGTCAAGACTTTCGTGAATTGCCGAACGAATCGAAACTCTTGACGGGTTCCGCTACCCTAAAATCAAACGTTGATGGGCCACGAGTGCCGAATCCGAAAGCCGTTCTATAGAGATGCTGACACCATGTTAAAGTTTCGTGCAGTGTTTGTGGTCATTGGGTTTTTGCTAACGATGACAGCGGCGCCGGCTGACGAGCCCGCTGCCAATTCCGGTGTAACCAAAGTTGGCGTGTTGGCCGTTGTTCCCGAATCCGTTTCCGCCGCAGTTGCGATTCGCAATGCTTCCGAGTTGACACGACGTGGAGACGTGTTTATTCAGCGGACGGGGATGAAGGTGCCGCTTCGTCCTTCGGATGCATTTCGGTGGCTCGTCGATTTTTTGGGGATTCGAAAAGGACTGGATGATGACGGCGCGTTTGCTTTGATGGCGATGTCGCCTGATGTTGAATTGACATCGCTCGTTCTCGCGGTGCCTGTGAAGGACTTTGACGCGATGTCCAGCAACCTGAAGGTTTCGCGTGATCGACTGAAGGCTGGAGAGGTTGTCGATCGGAATGATCTCGGCGGGCCAAATCCTATGCAGTACGTCCGCTACGTTTCGGTTCGTGGTAATCATTTGTTGATGGGGGGTGACAGGGAGAAGGTGCAAGAAGCGGCGTCGGCTCCGGCATTAAACGTATCATTGCCAGAGGAATTACAGCGGACGCTATCCGACGACGACATCGTTCTGTTCGCCCGCCAACTTGGAGCCGACAACTTGAGCATCGCGGTGCATCGAATCGTCGAAGGTCTACCACCGTCGACGAATGAAAGTCAGGCGAAGACCGTCAAGCAGTTGACGAAGGCCGCGATGGACCTTCGTTCCGTGATTGCAGGGATCCGGTTGGATGGCGGACTGGGAGTCACATTTGCATTGAACTTCGACGGGGAAGCGTCGCGTGATTTCTTGACGCCGATTGCGTCGAAATCGTCGGATCTTGAGCTATCCGGTTTACCCAACGGTCGTACGATCGCAATGCATTCGTCGACGGGAGACGGTGACAAAAGTGAAGGACTGGCCCGAGTCCTGATCGACATGTTGTTTCATCGCATGATGTCGATTGCGCATTCGAAGCTGCCTGCCATTGAGGATTCGGTCATCACAGACCTCTTCGGCGTTGCCTGGGAGGATTTCAACGGCAGCCGCACCGGACTCTACGAGAATCAGAATCCTGGCCGCGACGGGGCGTTCAATTTTCTTGCGATATTGGAGGCTGACGATGCCGAGGGATTTGTGGCCGAATTGCCTGGCTTGGCTCGGTTTGTGAACGCTTCCACGATGACTGCCCAAGCCAGGGCGGAAATGATTGACGCAGAAATGATTCGCGGTTTGGTCGAGGATCTGGGGCACACTAAGTATCGCACCCGTCGTCTCGCAGCGGTCAAACTGGAATTGATCGGTGCGCCGGCGCTGGCGGCATTGAACGAAGTCCGCGACTCGACCGACACCGAGACTCGGATCCGCGCTCGATCGATTATTGATCGAATCAAGTCCTCGGAAGCTGACACACGAAAAGCGTTTCTGGATTCAAATCTGCTGGCCAAGATTGAGCCCCGTTTCGTCTACTTGCCCAATCAGGAGTTCCGTTCAGGGCGAAGTGTCGATGTTGTCCGAATGCAATTGCTGGGCAATGACCGTTCGCTCGCCGAGGGAATGAAAATGTTGTTTGGACCCGAGTGGAATGTGATTAGGCTGACGACGGCTGGGCAACATGTCCTGTTTTTTTTGGGGACCGAGACATCGATCATGGACCAGGCGATCGCCGAGCTTCAAACCGGCAACGCAGGAAATCAAGTCGAGGAGAGATTCGCAGCGTTTCGGCGGCGAGGGGAACCGAAGCGAACTGCGGAGTTTCATTTGTCGGTGGCACGGCTCAAAGAATTGGTCGATCGACAAGCCGAGGTGCCCCAGTCCGAGCGGGCCCAAACCGCCAAGGCAACCTCGTCCATGACATCGTTTGGGATGTCAATCGAGCCTCAGACGATTCGATTCGATCTTTTTTCGCCGTATGACGACACGAAGGCGATCATTGGAGTGTTCGAGTGAAACGCCCCAGCGGAGCGCCGTAGCCAGTGGCAACCACCACGTCGCGGCAATCACCCCAGGGACATGGCACCTTTGGGAGTTGCTAGCAATTTCGATCACACAATGTCCGCGGAAGTGCCCTGTCCCCGGGAACCTGCGGAACTGCTCTGTCCCCACCGAGACTCCTTGTCTTGTCCGGGCCGGGACTTTTGCTAGCGGCGGGTGACACCGAGATCGCCAGCACGATGGATTGGGGTCGAGTGGCAGCGGTTTTGGAAAACGACAAGCTTTTCGCGGGGTTTCGACTAGTCTGTCTCAAGCCATCGGCCCGCCAGTCCGGTCGCGGCATTTCGGATTCTCGAATCCGGCCGGCGTGAACGTGACGGTCACTGTTTTTGGTACTTGGCGGATCGCCGGCTTTTGCTCCTGGACCGACTTCCCGGGGTCTGGGTAACAACCAACGCCGATTCCTGTTTCTCCTACGTCCGTGCCATCGCCACATGAAACTATTTCGCCGCTCCCAACCTGACGTTATGCGACCCCAGGCGCATATGACATGGGCGTCCAAGAGCGTCTCACACACGATCAATCGCACGGGCTTGTTCTTGAAGAAACAGCTTTGGATCTGGCCGATCTTGGCGGTCGTGATTCTGTCGGTCGTCTTTTTCTTCGTTCGCAATGCCATTGAGTCGACCATCAAGGGGAATGTGGGTTCGGGTCTGCAAACCATGGTTGAGCTGGAATCTGAAATGCTTCAGAAATGGTTCGCGGTTCAAGAGTCGACGGCTGTCTCGCTAGCCAATGACAGCCAGGTGCGACAGGTCGCAGCCGTGCTTTTGGAAACTGGCCAGGATCAAGATGTTCAAGACGTCGGCGGAGCATCGGACCAACATCGGCAATTGGCCAAAGAGCTTGGAGCTGCCCTGTCCGCGCACCACTACGTCGGGTACCTGCTGGTTGACAAAAACAAGCGAATTCGATCGTCGTCGCATGCATCGTTGATCGGACAGTCCGGGATCGTCGAATATGATCGATTTCTGGACCGCGCACTCGAGGGAGACTCGTTTGTTTCGACGCCCTTCCCGAGCGTCGTGATGATGAAGAGTAGTGATGGTCAGACGCGAATCGGAGTACCGACGATGTATGTTTGTGCCCCTGTGCGTGATGCGTCTTTTCAAGTGATTGGTGTGTTGGCGCTGCAGATTCCGCCGGAACGCGAATTCACTCGTATCCTGCAATTGGGACGAGTCGGAGCGTCGGGCGAGGCGTACGCGTTCGATTCAAATGGAGTCATGATCTCCAACAGCCGATTCGACGAAGATCTGGTTCTGCTTGGACTGTTACCCGACAGGGCCGATTCCCGTTCGATGTTGCAACTGATGGTAAGAGATCCTGGCGATGACATGACAACCGGGTTTCGGCCCGGGGTAAGGCGATCGCAATTGCCGTTGACAAAGATGGCGGCCGCGGCGATTGACGGCCAGCCCGGTCTTGATGTGGATGGATATCGAGACTATCGCGGCGTGCCCGTGATCGGTGCATGGACTTGGTTGCCGAAGTATCAAATCGGTGTGGTGATGGAGGTTGACACGGCACAGGCGTTTCGTCCGCTTGTGATTCTGCAGCGCGCGTTCCTGACGATCTATACCTTACTGACCCTGTGCGCGATTGCGATTTTTGCCTTCACCATCATCGTCGCGCGTTTGCAACATCAAGCGCGAGAAGCCGTGATCGAAGCTCAACAGCTGGGACAATACACGCTAGAAAAAAAGCTTGGAGAAGGAGGCATGGGGATCGTTTACCGAGGGCACCATTCGATGCTCAGGCGACCGACCGCGATCAAGTTGCTGCATGGCGATTCGATCAATGAAACATCGATTGGCCGTTTCGAGCGGGAAGTCCAGATTACGTGCCAGCTGAATCACCCGAATACGATCGCGATCTACGACTACGGTCGAACTCCGGAGGGTGTGTTCTATTATGCGATGGAGTATTTGGACGGAATTGATCTACAGCAGCTTGTCAATCAGTACGGCCCGCAGCCTGAGTCCCGCGTCATTCACATCTTGACCCAGATTTGTGGGTCTCTGTTCGAGGCTCATTCCAACGGGCTGGTCCATCGCGACATCAAACCTGCCAACGTCATGCTCAATCGGCGCGGCTGCGAACCGGACATTGTGAAGGTGCTTGATTTCGGTTTGGTCAAGGCGATCGATCAAAACGATCAGGAAAAACCAACGGGCAGGGGAATGTTGACGGGCACGCCCCTGTACATGTCACCTGAATCAATTCAGGCACCGATGACCGTTGACGCCAGTACAGACATCTATGCGGTCGGAGCAATCGGATACTTTTTGCTGACCGGCCACCCGGTTTTCGACGCCGCTGGAATTGCTGAGCTGTGCCAGAAGCACATCGAAGAAGTGCCGGTCCCGCCGTCCGAGCGTGCCAAGATCGATATTTCGGCTCAATTAGAAGATGCAATCATGAGTTGTCTGGAAAAGGCACGATCAAAGCGACCGCAAACGGCACGCGACTTGGCGCTGCAAATTTCCCGCTGCAAAGCCGCCGGGACCTGGACCGTCCAAGACGGCGACCGCTGGTGGGGACGGCATGAGCGAGGTGCAAAAGGTCCCTCAATCAGCGAATCGCCAAGCGGATCGCTTAGCGGATTCGGCATCATGGCAACGATGGATCAAACCATCGACATCACAACAAACGATGAATCAAGCAGCGGCGATATGACCACGCCTTGATTATGCGGGTGATCCAAGTCTTCATGAGCTCAACGCCACGAGCCGGGTAAACTGCCGCTGTTACGATCGTGTTGCTCGCCTCTGGATCACGGCATCACGCAGGTCGCCAAGCATGGCGACCGTCTCGTCCCAGCCGATACAGGCATCGGTGACGCTTTTGCCGCGAACCAGGTTTTGGTCGCTCAAGTCTTGATTGCCTTCGACCAGGTTACTCTCGATCATGACACCGATGATCCGCTGATCTCCGTCGGCGACTTGGCTGCAGACATCGCGACAGACGTAGCGCTGTCTGGTGTGCTTTTTGCGGCTATTGGCGTGGCTGGTGTCGATCATGAATTGCGGTTTCAGGTTGGCCTTTTGAAGTAACTCGGACGCCGTATCGATGCTGGCGGCATCATAGTTTGGGTGCGTTCCGCCGCGCAGGATGACATGGCAATCGCCATTGCCCGTGGTTGAAAAGATTGCGGACTTGCCCTCTTTGGTCACAGACAAAAAGTGGTGTGGTCGCTGCGCGGAGCAAATTGCGTCAACCGCGATTTGCACGTTGCCGCTGGTTCCGTTCTTGAATCCGACCGGGCACGAAAGCCCGGATGCCAATTCGCGATGACCTTGGCTTTCCGTCGTTCTCGCACCGATCGCCCCCCAGCCGACGAGGTCAGCGATGTATTGTGGGCTGATCAAATCCAAAAACTCCGTTCCGGTCGGCAAGCCCATCGCGTTAATGTCACGAAGTAAACCGCGTGCCGTTCGAAGACCTCGATTGATCTCGAAACTTCCGTCAAGTCCTGGGTCGTTGATCAGCCCCTTCCAACCGACGGTCGTGCGTGGCTTTTCGAAGTAAACACGCATGATGACCAGCAACTGATCTTCGTGTTTTCGTTGTTCGGCGGCGAGCAGTCGGGCATACTCCAGTGCGGCATCCGGGTCATGGATCGAGCAGGGACCGACGACAACCACCAACCGGTCGTCTTCGCCGCGGAGAATACGCTTGATTCCTTCGCGGGCGCTAAAAACGGTTTCGGCGACGTTATTTTCCACCGGGATTTCCGCCATCAGGTCTTGTGGCGGCATCAGTGTCGTCATCGCATCGATTCGTAGATCGTCGGTCCTTGGAGCCGGGGACTCTTGTGTCATCACTTCGTCTTTGTTGCCGCGGGAACAGTTAATCATTCGACTATCGTCAATCGGCGCAGAAAATCAATCGGGGACCCACTGCTTTTGGGCGGACTGCTTTTGGACGGAACGCCCGTCCGCTGAAAATCTTATCCCTCCGCGTGAAAGAATCAGCGATCAACTGAGTCTTTATGGTATACCGAAGACAAAAAGCATCCAATGCGCGAGTTCACATGTCTGCCAGTCCGCCAGAAACACGTGCCAGTCCGCCCGAAACGCGAGCCAGTTTGATCCTGCGCTTGCAGGATGCGGCGGAATGGGAGTGGTCTTCAAGGCGTTTGACATCGAACTCAATCGCCCGGTGGCCGTCAAAGTCTTGTCACCCTACCTTGCCGGAATCGGAGCCGCGCGGAAACGGTTCGCCCGCGAAGCCCGTGCGGCGGCCGCAATCGTGCATGAACACGTCGTGCCGATCCACAATGTCGAGACCGAGTGCGAGATCCCGTTTCAGGTGATGCACTATATCGCGGGAGAATCACTGCAACTCTCACATTGAATCGCATCGTCGCGTCACCGTCCGCATCCCAGCCGATGGGGTTGACCAGTCGATCAAGGCACCTTTCGACGGAGTGGTTGCTTCCGTCGTCGTTCCAGATAGAAGTCGGGTGAATAAAGGCGATGTTCGAAGTTGATGGCAAATGGTTTGTTTATGTCCTGGGCGAAGATCAAGTCGCACGTCGACGTCAGATTGAGATCCGATTCGAAATCGATTTGCTTCAGGAGCAGGGGCCGCTTTAATGTGTCCGACAGGGGGACTCTCTGGACCGCCAATGGTTTCGGGTATAATGCGGGGCTGACGCGATTCGGTGGGAGCCTTTTAGGCGACGATCGTTTTTCGGTTCGCCGGGCAGCGTCGGCATTGTATTAAGATACGAGATCAGCCTTGAAACGCCAAGAATTTGTGAAATGTTCGGGACCCCAGCGAGATGCAGTTCGGGCTTTGAGCACTCTCGCGGTCTGGATTGCGTTATCGACTTGCTGCCAGGCGTCTGATTCATCACCGGTGTTTTTCCGCGGCCTGAATCTCAACGGTCCTGGGGTAACGATCGACGGGTATGCCTGGGACGGCAGCGATTCGAAAACGTATGTTTGTAAAGACAACGCGTTCGAAAACCAAAAAGTCATACTTGCGCCGGAGACTGATCCGGAGCGCGCAACCATGATCCGCAGCAGCCGCTGGGGAGGCAACCGCGTTGAGCTGAGCGAGATTCCCGCCGGAGCGTACACCGTTTTTTTGTACGTTTGGGAGGACAATAATGCCGAGACGTACACGATCGCGGTGAATGACCAACCGGTCCAGGTCAACTACAACAGCGGCGTGGCCGGACACTGGGAGCGGTTGGGTCCCTGGTACACAACGTCGCGCGGCGGCAAGATTGTTTTGACAAGCAAAGGCGGTGCTGCGAATTTCTCCGGCATCGAACTGTGGCGTGGAAAATACGACGGTATCAGTTCGCCGATCAGTGAAGATGATCTGGCGTTTTTTGAAAAGCGTATTCGTCCTCTCTTGATTCAAAAATGTTACGAATGTCACAGCTCGAAATCGCAGGACTTGCAGGGCGAGTTGCTTGTTGATTCTCGCGCGACTCTGCGGCGTGGCGGAGCCAATGGTCCGGCTGTCGTACCGGGTGATCTCCAGCAAAGTCTGCTGATCGATGCCGTTCGTTATGACAACGATAATATGCAAATGCCGCCCGATCAGAAACTTTCAGAGAGCGAAATTGCAGACCTGGAACGTTGGGTCAAAATCGGCGCGCCGGACCCGAGGTCGACACCTTCGAAACACATCGGCAAACAGATCGACGTAGCGGCGGCACGTCAGTTTTGGTCGTTGAAGCCCATTGCCAACCCGGCGGTTCCCGCCGTGGGCGATTCCGCATGGCCACAAACCGATGTGGACCGATTTGTTCTCGCCAAATTGGAATCCAAAGGACTCAGCCCGACCCTCGATGCTGACAAGCGAATTTTGATTCGGCGCGCGACGTTCGATTTGGTCGGCCTGCCGCCGACACCGGACGAAGTCACCGCTTTCCTGGCCGATGACTCTGACAAAGCATTCTCCCGCGTGATCGATCGGTTGCTCGATTCGCCGCGATACGGGGAGCGTTGGGCCAGGCATTGGTTCGATGTGGTGCGTTACGCCGACACGGCGGGAGACAATTCGGATTATCCCGTCCCCCAAATGTATCGCTATCGCGATTGGGTGATTGACGCCTTGAATCGTGATTTACCGTACGACGAATTTGTCCGCGATCAAATCGCAGGCGACCTTCGCGCCAGCAAGACAGACGAGGTTCGATTTCAACGCATCATCGCGACCGGTTACCTTGCCAATTCACGGCGGTTCGGCTCACGCGTCGATGATTACCCACAGCATCTGACCATCGAGGACACGATTGATAATTTGGGGCGAACCTTTTTGGGAATGACGCTTAGTTGCGCGCGTTGCCATGATCACAAATTTGATCCGATCACCAATCGCGACTATTACGGACTTTACGGCATCTTTAACAGCACGCGGTATCCTTGGCCGGGTATCGAACTGGACAAGAAGCAACGTGACTTCGTGCCGCTGGTTCCGCCCGGTCAAATCGGCGAAATGGAAAAGGCGCTCGCCTCGCGAAACAAAGAGCGTTCGCGTATGGAATCGGATATCAAGAAGATTAAGGACGAGCTAAAGAAGGCGGCCGAGGCGGATAAGAAATCGGTCGAGGCGAAGCTTAAAGAAGCGGAGCGGATAGCCGCCGAGCACGCCGAGAGGCCGCCACTTTTCGAGACCGCCTATGCCGTTGCTGATGCTCAGTCGCCTGGTGATGTCGCCGTCCAGATCAAGGGCGATCCCGCGCGTCTGGGCGACGTCGTCCAGCGACATTTCCCGGCGGTGCTGGGCGGAACAGTATTGCCGGATGGTGCCGATACGAGTGGACGGCGTGAGTTGGCCGAATGGATCGTTGCACCCGACAATCCGTTGCCCGCCCGCGTGATGGTCAATCGAATCTGGCAGCACCACTTCGGACGCGGCATCGTGCCGACGCCGAACGATTTTGGCAAACAAGGCAAACCGCCAACGCATCCGGAATTGCTGGACGATCTTGCCGTCCGATTTCGCGAGAGCGGATGGTCTATTAAGTCGCTACATCGGACGATCATGTTGTCGCGAACTTATCAGATGTCTGGTCAGCGCAGTGCTGTAGCGATCGAACATGACCCTGCCAATGAATGGCTTGCGGGTTTTCCGCGCCAGCGCCTTGATGCCGAAGCGATTCGCGATTCCTTGTTGGTCATTGGCGGAAATCTGGATCTTTCGCCCGCAGGGCCGCATCCATTCCCGGCACCCACTACATGGGACTTCACACAACACAAACCGTTCAAGGCGGTCTACGAAAGCAATCGCCGAAGTGTGTACTTGATGACGCAACGGATCCAGCGGCATCCCTATCTGGCGATCTTTGACGGAGCGGATCCGTCAACAAGTACCGGCGCACGGATGGCCAGCACGACGCCCCTTCAAGCACTGTTTCTGTTGAATGATCCTTTTGTGCATGAACAATCGCGGCTTGTCGCCGAGCGTGTTTTGAATCACTCGCCCGATTTCAAAACACGAATCAACTTTGCTTACGAACTTTGCTTTGCCCGTCTGCCGGCGGCGGATGAAGTGGATGCGGCACGCGACTTCCTTGCCAGGGCGGACAAACTGCTAAGCGTTGAACAAGATGCGTGGCAGGCGTACGTCCGCACTCTGTTCCGGCTGAACGAATTCGTTTATCTCGATTAGATCCGATCATGAATACGTCTCAACCATCCGTTCGAATTCCGCGCCGCGCTGTGATGCAATCGTTGGTCGGTGGTTCGCTGCTGATGCCGGGTTTATTGTCGGAATTGCTTGCCGAGGGTACCGCGGCGGACGACGATCCATTGGCGCCAAAACAGCCGCATTTTCCGGCCAAGGCCAAACGAGTGATCTTTGTGTTTTCAAACGGCGGTGTTTCACACATGGACACGTTTGATTACAAGCCCCAACTGTTCAAGGCGGACGGCAAGATGATGGGGGCAGGCGGCGGTTTATCCAATCAGCAAAAAGTGTTGTTGAAACCGATGTGGGAGTTTAAACCCGGCGGGAAGTGCGGCACGTTGGTCAGCGATTTGTTCCCGTATCTGCGGGATTGTATGGACGATATCTGTCTGATCAAATCGTTGAACGGTAACGACAACGAGCACTACAACGCGACGCTCGGAATGCACACCGGGTCGTTTTTCTTTTCGCGACCCAGTATCGGTTCGTGGGTCAGTTATGGACTGGGGACGACGAATCAAAATCTTCCATCGTTCATTGCACTGGCACCGCAGATGCCTTACGCCGGAACTCAGATTTTTAACAATGATTTTTTGCCGGCCTATCATCAGGGTGTTCGGGTGATCGGTGGCAAAGAGCCGATCGCCAATTTGGCTAAACGTTCACAGCAGAAGGGGTTGCAGGAATTGGAGCTTGGGCTGGCCGACGTTTTGAACAACCGCCATCTGGAACAGCGCGCCGGTGATTCCGAGTTGTCCGCCCGAATCCGCAGTTTCGAAACAGCGTTCCACATGCAGACCGATGCGCCGGATGCGTTCGATGTTGCCCAAGAAGACGACAAGACGCTTGAAATGTATGGGCTGAAACGTGGGCAAAGCGAAGGCTTTGGTTGGCAGTGTTTGGTTGCCAGACGCCTCGCCGAACGGGGCGTGCGATTCATTGAGTTGGTCGACGGCAGCAGCAGCCACAATTGGGACCAGCACAGCAACATGCAGGACCACGCGGGACACGCAAAAAACATCGACCAACCTCTTGCGGGTTTACTGCGTGACCTCAAGGGACGCGGCATGTTGGACGAAACGTTGGTGGTCTGGACAACCGAATTTGGCCGCACACCAGGCGTTGATGGCAACAACGGCCGCGGCCACCACAGTGCTTGCTTTTCTTCGTGGCTTGCCGGTGGCGGTGTTAAAGGTGGCATGGCATACGGGACGACCGACGAGATCGGTGCGACGGTTGCCGAAAACGGCGTGCATGTCCATGATTTTCACGCCACGATTCTGCATCTGCTGGGAATCGATCACACGCGACTGACCTACCGACACGCCGGTCGCGATTACCGGCTAACCGATGTTCATGGTCACGTCGTAAATGATCTGTTGATCTGAACCGCGGGCACGTGGAAATCGAGGGTCGCGAAAATGGCGGCCGGCCAATCCCCCAACGCCTCGGTTGGTCCCGGTGTACAGTAAACTTATCTAGGTGATGTCCCACTACTGAGGTTTAGAATAAAGATGCGATTTGATTTGTGTGCGAATCACGCGCGGCGAGTCCTGGCGATGACTGCGGAGGCTTCACAGGCCGGTGCGGCGGGCGGACGTGATCGCGCGACACAATCGTTCCAGAGGCCGCAACGTGCGACGGGATATTCGGTTGCCTCGGAGTGGCTGGTTGCCAGACGCATCCTGTGTGTCGTGGCAATCAAGTTCGTAATGATCTCGGTCATCGGCACTCTTTCCGCTGCAGAGCCGTCCAAACCTGGATCAACCGTGCTGGGAATAAGCGACTCCCGGTTTATTGTGAACCAGCAGCCTACGTTTCTGCTGGGGGTCAGTTACTACGGTGCGCTTGGTGCGTCCGAAGATTTCATTCGCCGCGACCTTGATGATCTGCAGCGACATGGATTCAATTGGATTCGCGTTTGGGCAACATGGGGCGCGTTTGACAACGACGTCTCGGCAGTGGATTCAAACGGCGCGGCGAGGCCTCCGTTTCTTGCAAAGCTGCAGTGGCTGGTTGCCCAGTGCGATCAGCGTGGAATGGTTGTCGATGTGACGTTGACCCGTGGGAAGAGCGACGGCAAATCGCTCAGCGGCGGCAACCTGCCCGACTTTGATGCGCACCAGCGAGCTGTTGAAACGATTGTCAATGCGCTGACGCAGCATCGCAACTGGTACTTGGATCTTGCCAACGAACGGGACGTCCGCGACCAGCGTTTTGTCTCAATCGAGGAATTGGAAAAGTTACGTCAACTGGTGCGCCGACTCGATCCACAATTGCTCGTCACGGCTTCGTTTGGCGGACACGATCTGACGAAGCGTGACGCACGCGATTCATTGATCGACGCAGGCCATGATTTTTTAAGTGTTCATCGACCTCGTCATGCCAAATCGCCGGGGCAAACGGAAGATCGCACCGTTGAATTGTTGGCGATCGCGACGGAATTGAAACACGGCGCAGCGGTTCATCATCAAGAACCTTTCCGCCGGGGTTACGCGGGGTGGGAGCCAAACGCCGATGACTTTTTGACTGATCTACGCGGTGCCGTGGCCGGCGGCGCGGCGGGGTGGTGCTTTCATAACGGTTCCGGGCGCACCACGGCGGACAACCGTCCCCGTCGTTCATTCGATCTACGCGAAAAGCGACTCGTGGACCAATTGGATTCCGAAGAGTTGAAAGTTCTGGCCGAATCGCGGCAGGTATTGATTGAGGCTCAGGATGATGAGAAAACGTCTCAATAACATTGATTCCGCCGCCGTTTGGTCGATGCCGCAAGCGATGCCTTGATGATCAATGCCAACCGATACATCGATTCCGATAAACCGATCCCGATCCAACGCAGATGAAACCAATTAACATGATGAAATCAGTTTGTCTTTCTACGCTTTCGCTCGTTTCGCTGTTATCGATTGCATCAGTCGGATCGGCCGAACAGTTCGTGCTTTTTGACACCACGTTTTCGTTCACCAAAGCCGATGCCGACAATTCCAAGCCCAGTCCATCGCACTATTACGTCAAAGGGGCAATGCTGAACTCTGGGCGCCCCAAGGACTGGACCTCGCCGATCGATTACCGGAACGGGACTGTTCATGTTCGATTGGAAGTCATCGAAAAACCGCCCGGCGATGAGCCCACAACATGGAGCGTTTGCTATATACCGAACAAGCGACAAAACGGTGGATACGGTTGCATTGGCACCGACGTCTATAAACGTGTCGGTGTATACGAGAAGGATGTCGAGATGACCAAGTTCTGGCAGAACGATGGCATTGTCTGGAGTGAAGGCATCAAGGAAATGCACCTGGTCATTAAAGACAACAGTGGCGGGCAGGGACATGCACACAAACGTTCCGACCATGAAAAGTTCTTCCCCACCAAAATTCGCATGACGCTCGTCCAGGTCTCCAAGGGCGCAAAGTACGATCCGAAACTTGTGCCGGCACCTCCGTCGTCAACTACGGACGACGCCCAATGAACGCATTGAATCGCAGCTTGCATTGGTTTCATCTACGTAACAACATGACTGATTTACGTCGACGATCGACAGTCCTGGTGATCTGGGCGTCACTCCTGTTCATCACGCCCGGCATTGTGGAAGGTGCGACACGGGTGTCAATCGCTGCAGCGCTGTGGCACATCAATGATACGGTGACGCATCCCGGTACGCCCGCCGAAGGCAGACTGATGAATGTTCGTATGGTCAATGCGACCTTCGAAGACCGCAACAGGGCGGACTTTGATCCGGAGGCGAACACCGAACGATTTATTGCCAAGATTCCAGATTATGCTGCCTGCGGAGTCGACGCATTCACTGTGTGTCTGCAAGGTGGCATGCCCGGTTACGAAGGTGCATTGAATTCCGCCTTTCATCCAGATGGCACGCTGCGGGATGACTATATGAAGCGAGTCCGACGCGTCATTGAGGCCTGTGACCGGCACGGAGTCGTCGTGATCTTGAGTTTGTATTACCAACGTCAATCAAAAATCCTGCGTGACGACACGGCGGTGCGTCAAGGTGTTGTCAACGCGGTCAAATGGATTCAGACTTCTGGATTCGAGAACGTCGCAGTCGAAATCGCGAACGAGTATCCGCACCGTGGATTCGTTCATCCGATCATTCGCGATGCCCAGGGACAGGCGAGTCTGTTGCGGCTTGCGAAGCAAACGGCGCCGGAATTACTGGTGACGGCCAGCGGTTATGGAGACGGCAAGGTAGCTCGTGAAGTTGCCGAGGCTTGTGATTTTCTGACACCACATTGGAACGGCACCAAGGTTGATCAGATTCCGGACCGTGTTCGGGAACTGCAACGTTATGGCAAACCGATCGTCTGCAATGAAGACGACAAAGTTGGCAATCAGGCGGTCGCCGCAATGAAGGCAACGGTCCAAAGTGGCGCTGCGTACGGATTGATGCTGAAAGACCACAATCAAACATTTCCGTTCCACTTTGACGGCGGAGATGATGATCCGATCTTTTACACCGCACTCAAGTCGATGACTTCCGGAGATCGCGTCGAACCGATCGTACCCGGAGCCAAGTCAACAACCACCTATTTCCCACCGAGTGAATCGCAAGGCGGTTGGCGTTCGGTAGAAACCGAAGACGAAATCGAGACGATCGGAGGAATGGACAAACACAAAGTGGCCGAGCTTCGCGAGTGGTTGTTGAAATCAGACAATCGACCTTTCGCAGCGGTCGTCATTCGGCATGGGACAATTGTGTTGCAAGTCGAACGCGGCAACAGTGCGGTATCGGACGCGAGGCGAGTTGCGTCGGTGTCAAAAGCCGTCTGCGCGACGGTACTGGCCATCGCATCGGAAAAAAGTCGGCGGGGTGAAACGCCTCGCAAGATGAGCTTTGACGACAAAGCTTTTGAATTCATCCCCTGGGCTCAACCGCTAAGCGACCCGCGTAAGGCGCAAATTACTGTCAAACAGCTACTCAATCACACCTCCGGCATTTGCCCGGAATCCGTCGGCGCGCCGAACGATGGGACGTGGCAGTACATCCTGGGCCACAGCGGCGACAAACGAACCGAACAACTGGCCTTTGATCCGGGAACGGGCTGTGGATACTCGACGCACGCACTTGCCCACGCATCATTGGTTTGTGAAACAGTGACCGGAAAGCCGTATGACCAGTTTGCCATCGAAGCATTGTTCCGGCCGATCGGAATCGGTCACTGGTGGTTCCAGTACTACGAAGGGGGTGAGGAAATCGGTCGGCATCCATCGCATGGAATCGGTATGCCGGCTCGCGATCTGGCTCGCATCGGTTATTGCATGTTGCACAACGGACGCTGGGGAGATGTACAAGTGATTCCTCGATGGTTTGTCGAGCAGACCGCCGCGGCGACTCACAACGTCAAGAGTCCCGAGTTGCGATGGAAGCTGAATCCGGAAGTTTTCTCGCATGGTTGGGAACTGCCGTCGCGTCATGATCCCGCCAGCGGACGCAGCGGCGAGGGCATTCCAGATGACGCGCGGTCCAAGCCGGGCAGTGGAGGCCAGTTGATCGCATTCGTGCCTAGTTTGGACTTGGTCATCACACGTCAAACCGGCGGCAGCGGCGACTGGCAATTCGAAGAGTACCTTCGCCGTGCATGTGCGGCCGTCTTGCCGGACCACGCGCGATGATGTCGCGACGGCACACGGGAACGGTAGCGGAAAATCGTCAAGAGTTTCGTGGTGGAGTC